>JAQTUY010000159.1 GCA_028707105.1 Candidatus Omnitrophota bacterium
AATTTATGCCCTCATTTAAAACTTTACCCCGCCAAGGTAAAAGCGGGGTAAAGTATGATATAAACTATCGCACAGATATTACTTGTTGGCTGATTTTTCTTCAATATACTTAACGGCATCGCCGACGGTCGCGATCTTCTCGGCGTCCTCATCGGGTATCTCGATCCCGAACTCTTCTTCCAGGGCCATTACTAACTCTACCGTATCCAACGAATCCGCTCCGAGATCATCGATAAAAGATGCCTCAGGCGTGACCTCTTCCATCTTTACGCCTAACTGCTCTGCTATTATTGATTTGACCTTATCTGCTACTGCCATTGTGTTCCTCCTCTTTCATTAAAATCTTTCGCTACATCACCATGCCGCCGTCTACTGTGATAACCTGACCGGTAATATAAGCTGACTCCTGCGACGCCAGAAAAAGACAAAGATTAGCCACATCCGCAGGCTCTCCGAACCTGTTTAAGGGGATCACGGAAAGCATCTTAGCCTTTATTTCATCCGGCAGTTTCGCGGTCATATCAGTAGATATAAAACCCGGCGCGATGGCATTTACATTAATATTGCGCCTGGCCAGTTCCTTCGCCGCTGTCTTAGTCAAAGCGATGATCCCGGCTTTAGACGCGCTGTAGTTTGCCTGCCCTACGTTGCCGATCAACCCGATGATGGAAGCGATATTGATTATCCTGCCGTACACCTGCTTGATCATCACCTTAGATACACATTTCGTGCAAATAAAGGTGCCTTTCAGGTTTACGTTAATAACGGCATCCCAATCACTGTCCGCCATCCTTAACAAAAGAGCGTCACGGGTTATACCCGCATTGTTAACTAATATATCAACCCTTTTAAATTTGTCAAGTATTTTTATTATAGCCTCTTCCACCTGCTTGGAATCGGTCACATCTACCTTGAACGCAAGCGTCTGTCTGCCCAGCGCTTCTATCTGGCCTTGAGTTTTGGCGGCTTCATCCATGTTTACGTCGAATATCACGACATGGGCGCCCTCTTTAGCCAGGGTAAGGGCGATCTGTTTGCCTATCCCTCTTGCCCCGCCGGTCACCAGCGCTACCTGATCCTGTAATCTCATCTCTATCCCCCCGCGCGCTAAGTTAACTTTTACCCGCTATTTTAAAAATGTCCTCTTTTTTCTCTATAGATACGACCTGGGCCTTATCATCGATGCGGCGCATCAGCCCTTTGAGCACCCTGCCGGGCCCGAACTCCACGAAATTCGTCACGCCCCTGGATAACATCAACCTCATCGAATCTTCCCAAAGGACACTGGAGCTGACCTGCTTGATAAGGTTCTTTTTGAGCTCATCCGGATCATTCACGGCTTGCGCGGTCACGTTGCATACGATAGGCGCCGTAGGCGGCCGCAAGAATAACCCGTAAAGCTCCTTGGCCAGCCTTGAGGATACCGGGTTCATAAAAGAAGAATGAAATGCTCCGCTTACTTCCAGCATTACCACCCTCTTGGCGCCCTTGCCTTCAGCGATCTTAACCGCCTGCTCTATCTCAGCCGGGCCGCCGGATATAACTATCTGGCCCGGAGAATTAATATTAGCTATCTCAGTACGGGATTCGGCGCAGACTTCTTTAACTAATGCCAGGTCTAAGCCTATAATAGAAGCCATCTTACCCGGACTCTTCTGAGCCTCCTCCTCCATGAATTCGCCGCGCTGCCTGACCAGATAAACAGCATGGTCAAAATCCACGGAATCCATGGCGACCAGGGCTGAATATTCCCCCAGGCTAAGGCCGGCCGCGCACTGCAACTGCTCTATCTCAGCCGGCATGACCGTTTTATAAGCCTCAAAGGCCGCGATCGTCGCCGTCAATATAGCCGGCTGGCTGTTATTAGTCTTGGTCAATTCCTCAATCGGCCCCTCAAAGCATAACTTGCTCAAAGGAAAGCCCAGGACCTGGTCCGCCAGGTCAAAGACCGCTTTGGATTCCGCAAAGGCCTCATAGAGGTCTTTTCCCATACCTATATATTGGCTTCCCTGGCCGGCAAAAAGATAAGCTACCATTTGATCACGCACGCTCCCCAGACCAGTCCGCCGCCGAAAGCATCCAGCAGCACGATATCGCCTTTCTTGATCTTGCCTTCCCTGGCCGCCTCGCAAAACGCCGTAGCCGTAGACGCGGAAGACATGTTGCCGTATCTGGTTATATTAAGATATATCTTGTGCTCTTCCAGACCGATCTTCTTAGCCACGGCAGAGATTATTCTCAAATTTGCCTGATGCGGGATAAAACAATCCACGTCTTTTACGGACAAGCCGACATCGGCTAAAACCTTGACCGCCGCCTCCGCCATGACGTTCACCGCGACCTTGAATAATTCATTCCCGGCCATCTGGATATAATGAAGGCGCTTATCGATAGTATTCTGGCCGGCCGGCATACGCGAACCTCCCGCCGGTATGGTCAATAAATGCCCCAGCGAGCCATTGCCGTGTAAATAGGTGGAGATTATCCCGCCGGAGGTAACCGGCTTTAAAACCGCTGCCCCTGCCCCGTCCCCAAATAATACGCAGGTATTCCTGTCCTTCCAGTCCGTGACTGAAGATAGGACCTCGGACCCGATGACCAAGGCGTTCTTATACGTGCCCCCGGCGATGAACTGCTGGGCTGTCACCAGGGCGTAAATAAATCCAGCGCAGGCGGCTGAGACATCAAAACAAGCCGCTTCCGAGGCGCCGATAGCATGCTGCACCAGGCAGGAAACCGACGGAAAAGCGCTGTCAGGAGTCACGGTGGCAACGATTATCAATTCCACATCCTGAGGTTTTAACCCCGCGTCCTTCAAAGCATCTTTGGCGGCGTTAATAGCCAGGTCGCTGCAAGCCTCATTCTTAGCGGCAATACGCCTTTCCTTGATGCCGGTACGAGTAGTTATCCACTCATCGGATGTATCGACCATTTTTTCCAGGTCAGCATTGGTAAGCACATTTTTGGGAAGATATTCTCCTACTCCTGCGATCCCTACTTTTTTCACTTTGGCCTCTTTATAATTATTGTGACGGTAATTTTAATTTTGAAAGGGTATCCAGCATGCCGGCATTCACATTGCGTTCAACCTCTTCCTTGGCTACCCGGATGGCATTCTTAATGGCTTTACTCGAAGACCGGCCATGCCCGATTATCACTATGCCATTGACTCCCAAAAGCGGCGCTCCGCCGTATTCGCTGTAATCCATCGCTTTCCTGATCCGCTTGAGGTTACTCCTTAACAGGAACGCGGCGACCATACTCATGAACGTGGCTGTAAACTCCGTCTTGATCAGGCCGTATATCAAGGCGGCGACACCCTCCGAGACTTTCAGCGCGATATTACCCACAAAACCGTCGCAGAGGATTATATCGCATTTACCGGCGAACAGATCCTTGCCTTCTATGTTCCCGATAAAATTAATATTACTCTGGGATAATAAATTGTAGGTCTCCTTGACAAAATCCGTTCCCTTGGTAGCTTCTTCTCCGATATTCAGAAGGCCTATGGTCGG
>JAQTUY010000033.1:0-2316 GCA_028707105.1 Candidatus Omnitrophota bacterium
TAAACACATTGTGCATGACTTCGTGAGTCAACACTGCAATATATTTTAATTTGCCTGCCTTGGCCATATACCAGATATCAAAATCATAATATGAATCTGCCGGGCTATAGTGATCTATTAATTTTAAAAAATGCTTCCATTTCGTAAATGTAGCGATACTACGGATCCTATAAAGGGCCTCGGTCATGCCGTCTTTGTCCAAAAGCCCGAAATTCTTCTGAAGAATTACCAGGGCTGACGTAAGATTGTCACGAAGCAATGTTTCTGCTTTAGAAGGATTCAGGCCTTCGATCATACGTAAATTATCGGGAAGCTTATTCAAATTATTGATAGCTCGTCCGTATAACATGTCGATATCTTTAGTGGAAATATGCCCTGCCTCGCAGAATCCGTTAATGAAACATAATATCCTCTTTGCCCTGGCCTTAACCGCTTCGTCTTCCTTAGCATCCTCAGACATATCTCTGAAAGTTTCGGTATATAGGCTCAAAAGCGCGGCTATCTTATATCCTCGTAAAGCTAACAAGACAAATTCCCTGAGTATCTTTTCTTTGACTGACGAAGGCACGTTATTCCTATTTATTCCCCTAATCAGCGTTATAAGGTCGGAGGGAACTTCTTCTTTACCCGTCCTTTTGACGCGAGTAGGCCTGTTTCTTGCCGCGCCATTCCCTGAGTATCTTTTTAGCGGATAATTATTACGGAGCGCCCCTGTCCTAAACTTCAGAATAGAGGATACGCCAAGGTTTTCTAATCTCCTGTTTAACCAATGCATCAGGCCTAAGGACGCGCCTATTTCGTGATTTATGGTGCGGGATAATTCGGCGGAATTATTGATTACAATCTCGCTGATATATATATGCTGCTTCCCGTTAAACTTAAAGTTGCTGCCCAGGATCAAGCGGTTGTTGTCTAAATGAATGGGCGGGCCGGCAAGCAGATTAGCGCGGACGATGTATTTTAAAGTAAACCTTAGGGCTTGCTCGCGCAGGGTACCCTGGATATTAAGCTTATGGATAAGTTCATCATCGGTCAAAGCGGCAGTCAAGTCTAGTGAATACCTGCCCGCGATCTTATTCTGCAGCTCTACGGCTTCCTCTTTGGACAACGGCAGGCCGTCAGCGGTGCGGGCGGGGTCGCCGCGACCAAGACCAATTGCCTGCTTTAGGCGCTCGACTTCTTCTTTGACATTCTCGAATGTAAGTTTTTCAACAAACTTTAGCCATTTAGACTCAGGCTGATTACTAAAATATGAAGCTATAGCGGAAATATCATCGCTTAGCGCCTCTGCCAATTCAGGTAAGAATTTATTTATTCGAATGATCCACTTCTGAACCTCTTTTTCCGACAACCCAGACAAAGAGACTGCTTTTATCCGGCCATTCTCTGCAATTGCTCCAATGTATTCATGTTTGACTTCTTTCTTCCCGTAACATATCATCATGTCCCCGCTGGCAACCGCCCAGAGGTAACCTTCGGAATCCCATTCATCGCGCATTATATCTTCTTTCCATTGATTAGGTTCAAATAACGGCATAAAGAAAACGCCCGGATTGTATTCATAAAGACCCGGTTCGGGAAATTCCATCTGTGCTTTAAACCTCAAGCACCCTCCCCAGACCCCGACAAATTCCAATTTTTTGAGCCCGGGTATTTCTTTTTCAACAGTACCGTCTTTCTGATTGATCTCTTCGACTATCCTGTCAAAAGGCCCCCAGCGCCAATTGCCCTGCGCGTCTATCGGGGAATAGATCAGATAACCGCGGAGGGTCTCCTGAATATGCCGCCGGCCCAATCTAAATAAACCTTCTAGATCATATGCCGCAGTAAGAAGCTCTTGGAGCTTTTCCTTTGCCTCGCCATGGATATCCTTCAGATATTCACTCTCCGTGAAATTGTACGCATGAATGCTTGATTTATGATCTCGCGCGTCCCATTCAAGAGAATCTTGATAATATCTCGCCAGCTCTTCTATCTTAGCGAGATTAAAAGTCGTGCCATATCTCCCCTTAAGTAACTCTGAGGCCGCGATCCAACACCGCTCCTTTTCATCTTCCTTATTTTCAAACTCCTTTATGTAAGAAGGAATATCAAATACCTTCCGGCTGGAAATGCCGGTATCTTTGTTTACAAGCTCATATTCCAATTTAAGATTTGTCCAGACTGACAAGTCAAGCCGCGCGGCGCCTCCCATCCTGACTATAACCGGCCTGAAAAAGGCATCCTCAACCCAGGCATCTTTTACGGCTTCCACGGGATTGATGTGAATATCTGCCCCTTTATGCACCCCTAGCTTATCTACGAATATAATCTCTT
>JAQTUY010000033.1:2416-14331 GCA_028707105.1 Candidatus Omnitrophota bacterium
TTCGACATTGGGTTGTTCGGCTACCTGCTGCGCTCCGTTATCCTCCATGACTATCAGTAAGCCGCCCTTAAGCCCCGGAGCGCGAGGGCAAACCTCAGGCTGAGCATCCAGCCCCTGATCGATGAATTGCCCCAATATTCGCAGGAACATGCGGTCAAACTTAGCCGCATAATTATCAATATTGCGGGTGAAGATCCATTTTTTTCCGGAGTCGATCATGAAGAGAAGTTCGCCGCTCTCCACCATCTGGTGGAAGAATTCCCCGTGGCCCCATGGATCTCTTTCTCCCTCCAGGATAACGACTTCGGGATTCTTAACTCGGGCCTGCTCGACTTCCTGAGCCAGGGCTAAGGCTTCCCGGTATTGTTGTTCTGTCTTAAATTTCTTAGCGGCGTAAAGAGCCTCCACTTCTGCCGGGGTGCCGACGAATTTAGCTCCTAAGGGCTGATGGAAGAAACGGATCTGCCCTTCCGGTAATCCGTAATATCCGCTAGCAGCCAATATCGCGTCATGTTCAGGACGATATTGGTCGTTAGATAAAAGCCCGATCGTGTTTTCAAAAACACGGCTGGGAAGCCCCGCGCGAACGGCTTCCTGATCGATCTCTTTTAATAACCGGGATATGCTTATTCCAAACGCATCCAAATAGGTAATGACCTTGCCTTCGACCTCTCCGACAGGAACAGCAGCCTTAGAAAGCAAGGTTTTGCCGCCGATCATCTGTTTGATCCCTTCGGGAGCTTCCCTGAGATTCATACGTGAGCTTGCCCCCGCGATAAGGGCTGTAATATAACCTTCCCCTTTCAACAAAGAGAGCATCGCCAATCTTTCTAGACGCGCTCCTTCTTCCTCTGCAGCCGTAGTAACGTCCCTAATGTCTTCTTTACGGCTCCCGCGGAACGGCCTTGTGATCACCGTGGTCTTCAATACCCCATCCCAATACTTATTGCCCAGGCCGACTTCAATGGAACGGGTAGCCGCGAAATCGGATAATAATTCTCCAATGGAATTACCATCCTTTATCTTTACAATATCGGTATTTTTTAAGAACTTATAAATTCTTTCAAGGATGGCCGAATTATTAACAAGGAACTCTACGCTCATTGAGACGGCTAAACCGTCATCCGTCAAGCCGCAATTGGCATGCGCTATGAGATCATGGTGTCCGACGAACAGAGCGTATTCCAACGGGATGTATTCGCTCAGGAGTATAATCTGGATATGGATAGTATTGGAAGCGGGGACATACCATATGGTAGATACTCCGGCCCGGACCGGCTCGATAACGAGATTGACGTTCAACGGAGGCCCGGTGATATAGTGGGCCGCAAAGCCGATTATTTCCTTGAGCCTGGCCTGGTATTCTCCGGCCAGTGATACGAAATTCTCGGCCTTCTCTATGCTGTAGCTCCCGGTGCCCTGGATGGTCACGATGCCCAGGTCGATAGCCGTAAAGCTTTCTAACGACGCCGGAACTTTCGCGACAGCGTCCGGAGCATTCTGAGGCATGCTCGGTTTCTTGTCATCAATAACTTGAGGCGGGATGCGTAATTTGCTTTTAATATAATCAAATATGGCCTGCTTAGTCTCTTCAGGCAGGTTATCCTTTGCAAACGAATATTCCCTACGGCCATCTACTGCCCATAAAATAGCCGCTTTAAATAATCCGGCACGCCATGGTAAACAATACTTATAAAAATCATGCTTTTTCAGCAGATCTTCCAATGATTTTTCTCTGGAATCTTTAGCTTCTGCCGAATGTGACTCTAACCACGTATTATACTGAGAGATGATCTCGTCGAACATACGCAGGGTCTCTTGAACGGCTTCAAGTAAAGACTCATTCTTGGCAACTTTCGTTTTCAGCCCAGGCAGGGCTTTTTCGGCCCTCTCACTGTTCAAAGCGGACATATCGGCGTTCAGGTCCGCAATTACCTTGGCGGCGATCTCTTTAGTTTCATCCGGAATGGAGGCTAATAACTTTTTAGCAGATTGGATGGTATTCAAGATCTCTCTGTGCTCAATAATTGCCTGGCAAATGGACTCAATTTTTACTCTATTGCGCTCCGTGCTTAAAACGGACATATCGGCGTTTAGGTCCGCAATTACCTTGGCGGCGATCTCTTTAGTTTCATTCGGGATGACCGCTAAATCATTGAAAGCGGAATATATAACTTCAATCCTGTATTTTGTATCAAAAATATCTTCCATAACAGACCGAATATGATTTTCATCCCAACCGGCCCAAATAAGGTTCTTAAGGATGGTCATCTTATCATTTAATTCAGAAACAAGCTTACCGAATAAAGGATTCTCTAGGAAGGAACGGTTATTCATATAGTCTCTTCTGCTTGAATAGACAACCGTCTCAATAGCTTTCATTATGAATTCCGGAGCTTGCTTTGATCCATCGAATAGTTTCTCCCGGGCAACGGGTTTTTCATTTTCCGGAATCAGTTTTATAAACTCTCCCATCAATAAAGGCGCAACGCTGGACTTTAAGTATCTGTACGTATTTTGAGCCTGGATCAATTCCTTTCTGATATCTATATAGAACTTCTCGCTTATCGTCAGCTCAAGGCGGGCGAAGGAATCCTTCAAGTCTTCCAGGGCGTGACGGACCTTCAGGTCGATATCTTGTCCGGCGAACGCTTTTTCCGTAGCGTCAACCCATTCCTTCATTTCCCAAACCAGCTTCCTGGACTGGTTGAATTCCCAATTCACGCTAAAGTTCCTGGCGATAGCAAATGCCGCTATATTCAGGACGGCTACGTAATAAGGAGCGAAAATCACGGCAGGTATTATGGGTAATGCCAGCAGGAGCGGCACGTATTTTATCGATACCATTTTCGCGCCGAAATCAAGCGCGTTCTTGGACCTGACGGCTTCGCGTACGTCCTTTATCTGCACGTAGAGGGCGACTAAGCCTATCGCTCCCAGGATAACGTTCCTGGCTATAACAAAATAACCGATATCGGTCGAAGGCGGCAGTATGGAAGCAGGCGAAGGAATAAAGATAAAATTCAATAATAATACGAATGACAGCCAGAAAGCCCTGTTGCTGTTGGAGAAATAACGCAGATGAGCGATCTTCTTTATAGCGAAACGCTCCATGAATTTCACGTTCGTTCCGAACGCCCATGCAAAACCAACGGCTATAAGAATAGCCAACGGCCAGGGAATATAAAGCCCGCCGCAGGCTAACATGGATGCCGCTATGATGCCGGCTACAGCGCCAGCGACCGAGCTTAAGCCCGATTTGGCCCTGCTCGCGCGGTCATTATTGACCACACCGTAAGAAGAATTGAACACGAACGAGAACATCAGGAATGACAGGGCGACGCAGGTCGCCAGGAAAGGAGCCATATATGAATACAGGTTCATATTATGCTTGAACATCGCGATTTGCAGCACAAAGAGGAAGATCACGCCCATACGCATAGGCACTTTCCAGAACGCCTGGAGGTCTTTACTGGTCTGCGCGTCGCGCATCGACCTTCCGGGGCTGGTGACAAACAAGGTCGTCGTACCTCTAGTCATACCGTCGGCCGCGTTCTGGCTGAATGTAGGAAGCTGTCCGCCCGGAAACCAGAGGATGTTCTTGAAGGTTATCTTGGCCAGGTGGCCGATGCCTTCCCAGAGGCCTTTGCCTCTTATGAACAATATGGCCATGGTGGTCTGGATAGCCTGATTATGCAGCAGGCCGAAGATAACGAACGCGAAAGCTCCGGATAGTAACGAGAAAGGATCCATACCGAACATTGCGATAAAAGGCAGCAACATCGTGCAGACCACAGCCCAGATGGACATGGTGGTTAAGAAGCCGCCGCGCATCAAGCGGGCGTCCTTCTCAGCCCAGGATATATCGCTGGAGAAGAAATAGCTCTGGACGAAGTAGGTATTTTCCAGCTGGATGAAGCCTTTTGCCCATCTTCCGAAAGCGGCCTTGGTCTGCTCATTGCTCACCTCTCTCTGCTTGGTGAGCCTTAAATACCTGGCGAATATGCCCTTGCCCTTGCCTTGAGGACGTCTCTGGATATATATATTCAAGGCTGTGATCAAGTCTTCGGAAATAATGGTCTTGCGCACGGCCGATGACTCGATTGTGGCGTCGGAACGGACCATACAGTGCCATCCGTAATGGCCCGGTCCCCAAAGCTTACTCTCTCCGTATAAGAAGACCCTGCCGAATCCCTGCTCTGCCAGGGCGGCCGTCTTGGTCATACTGTTGTAGTCCTTATTTGACATATCCCTTTCAGGCAGGCCGATATCAACATCCTGGTCGGCGAACTCGCACACAAAGTTCAGGAACCTTCTCTGGGAAGATTTATCCGCGCGGCAGCCCTTTTCATAGTTGATCCAGATGTCGGATGACAATACGCGAGGAAGCGAAGCTGCCTCGGTAGCGGCCTTGTTCATCTGCCTGGCCGCGGAAATAGGACGCCAGATACTCTTATCTTCGCAAAGCTTCTTGACCTCGGATCTGTCAACGGGCGTAGGCACTACCAGGAACACTTTTCTGACCGCCAGCTTCCTCACGAACGCGTCGGTATTCGCGTCCGACCTGTCCAATCCGTAATAATCGGTGATCCATTCTTCCATGCAAGCGCGGATATAGACCATTTGCATAATGGTAGGCATGACCGTAGGTTCATATTCGTTGGCCCAGTTCTCTAAGGCTTTGATGACTTCTTTGGCGGACTTCTCTTCGCTGCCGGTGTAATTACGGAAGGTCTCGATATCCCTGCCCTCTTTGATTAAGGCATCAAGCAGGCTGTTGTAGGCTTCAAAATCGTTGGCCTGGGCGGCGGTCATCAGCCTATGCTCATATCCGGCGAGCAGCTTGCCTTCCTTGACGTAAGCGCCCACAAACTCCTTGTAGCTATCGTAATAACTTTCCCTGAGGAATTCCAGCAGGCTGATGGCCAGGCCGTTCTCCGCGGCCACCCTGACTATCTCTTCAAGCTTTTCCTTAGGCAGCACCTTCTTGACCGCCTCGGACACGATTAAGACCTTATCGCTCTTGGCTTCCTTCTTGATCTCTTCCAGTATTAATTTCTGAGTCTTCTTATTTACGACCTTTCTGTAAAGATCGGGCCTCTTGGTCATCAGTGTAATAATGGCTACCTCTAACGACGGCTTGAGCAGCTCCGCGGCCTTCAAGTCAAATGCCTCATTCACCAAGGGGTGTAATAAGGCCACGTTGGGCATATCCACTAACGGAGCTAAGAGCCCGGGCATTTCCTGCTTGTCTTTGGCCATAGCGAACGCGGTATAGGCGCCTTCCACAAAATAGGTATAAGCCCAATTTCCCAGCTTGATCATGCCGTAGAGGAAGATGAAGCTGAACGGCACGACAAACAGCTCCGGCTTATCAATAACGTAGGGTATGCGGTAAAGGAAGAAGGCCTTGCCGGCGCTGAAGATGATCGTGTTCCAAGCGATCCACAGGCCGATCTTGGCGAATCCGACCTTCTCTTTTGTTCCGAACAATATTGGCTTTCCGTTAATATCCTTTTCGAAGGAAAACCAGAATTCCTTGACCGTCTTGAAGAAGCCCAGCCCGTTCTTGATACCGGCGTAAAGTATGTGCAGAAGCGTAAAGGCGATCATTTCTACGCCGAACATATCCAGCGTCCCGTTGAATATCCAGCTCCAGGCAATGTTGAACAATCCGGCGGAAAAGCCCAATGCCCACAGTTTCGGGAACATTCCGGCGTCTACTAGACTGGCCCAATCTTTCTTGCCCTTAACGAATTCTTCGCTGAATTTCAGGTATTTGGCCAGGTCAGGCACGCTATGCTCGCCGGCAGCCGCGAAAGCCTTATCCTCTATACGGACCCCAGCGGCGCCCTTAGCGATATTCTCAAAATAGGCCTCGCCTATTTTCCTGAAGTAGAAGTTGACGGCCTCGTCAGGCTGGTACTTGTAAATATTCCTGACGGCCAGGCCTATTTTGCCGAACAACCCGATCCTCCTGGCTATACCCTGATACAGGAACATCAAGGAAGCTATCGCCTGGTCGTTCTTGAATACCGCTTCTATTATCTCCCTATTCTTATCGTCGAGCTTCAGGCCGCCGGCGATATACATCTTGGGATCGTTGAGCTTCTCCCAGGTAACTTCGCTTCCATCCTTCTTATCGAAGATGGCCGCCCTCTTTGAGCCGTCGGCGAGCGTTATCTCCTTAAAATACAGCCTGCCTTCGATGGCTTTATCCATCATGAATATCAACAGGTCGGTGAAGTCCTGCCAACGGCTTATGATCGCTTCGGCATTTGCCAGCTCTTCTTTCAAGGCCTGTTCAGAAGCCTGGAAGGCCTCCGGCATGGCCAGTTTGCCGTCTTTTGTGATGATCTTTACCGATCTATCCAACAGGTATTTTACGAAAGGATACTCGGTGCCGATAGTGCGCTTCGCCTCGCCCCACAGGTGGGATCTTTCCCAGACAATCTGACGAAGCGTAAGCGTTACGACTTCATCATAGGCGGGGGCTTTGCCGGCGTGGAATATCTTCTCGATGTGTTTGCCGATGGCCTCTTTCATCCCAACAGGCTCTTTGCTTTCTTCTACAAGCATGGAAACCAGCCTGTCGACTACGGGCTTACCGTAAGCATTCTCAAAGGCTTCAAAAACCAGCATATCCGCGAACAACGCGGCCATTTCGCCGTCCTTGAATTTTACCTGGCCCTTATCGATCAACACGACATTACAGAAAGTAAAGTCCGCGTTCAAAGTAATGGTGCGGTTGGCCATATCGACTTCGAATTTATCAAGCGCAGCCCTGATGGCTTCTTCTAACTTTTCCTCGCTGATCAACCCTTCGGCAACCGCCTTGATCCAGATCTTCGCTGCTGTTACCTTTAAGGATGCTACCGGCTTTCCCCTGATGATGGAAGCCACGTTCTTCAGGCCTACCGTATTCCTGGGCCTGCGCTCGCTGACTATCTGACGGATAATATCGTTCTTTTCTTTGGTAGAAAGGGCGCTGAATTTACGGCTGATATACGTATCTACGGTGCTTTCGATCAAGTTCTCTACGCGCCCTGCCGCGTTCTCGGCCGGTATCTCGGCCCTGCGTACGGCGTTTTTCGCGCCCCTGCTGCGGATGGAACGGGCAGCCGCGAATATGCCCGCGATCACGGCGGCAAGAACTCCGGCGATCACGGCGAGGCGCACCCCGAAAGGCCAGTTGAATGCCAGGACCGGCGCCTTGATGTCGGCGGAAGGCTTATTGATCGCCAGCTTGCCGGACTTGATCATTTCCTTAAATTTCTCGCCGCCGTACGGCTGGTTCGGGATAAACCCGGTTTCCGCGTACACGGCCTGCGAAAGAGTGATTATAGACACATAGCTATTAGTTCCTTTTTTGCCGGACACGGGCGAGGCGAAATAGTGCCCGGTCTCGATAGCCTCGGTCAAGAGCTTGCCGTTCCTTACGGATATGGCGTACGGCAATAATCCGGCCTTGCCGAGTTTGCTGTTCCTTAAATTGCTCATACTGGCGGAGAAATACTCGATAACGTCGCTGTAGTATTTAGCCAGGCCCTTCTCTTTCAAGGCCGCGGCGTTATCCCCGGATGCCTCAAACTTGGCCGCCTTGACTTCATGCCAGCCCTTCATTACCCAGCCTACCTGGATGAGATAATAGCTCTGCTCGGGGAATATCGCGTCTTCCCTGCCCATCGGGATATTGAAATCTACGCCCGCCACTTTGCCGACGCCCGGAACGTTAACCCGGACAACGAAGAGGGACATAGCCTTTTTGAACATATCATCGGGGTCGACCCCGTAAACGGACTGGATTTCCTCCGGCCCGACGGTGCTCAGCAACCATAACGGGCAGTCGGAAGCAAAGCTTAAGTCCGGTATCAATGTGTCTTTTAGCTTGCCGTTCTCGACCATCTTGACCTCCATCATTCCTCTATACACGAGATTGTTCTTCTTATCGATGGCGTGGTCCATCCAGTTACTCTTGGCGCTGGTGAACGCGGACTTCACGGCCTGGGCGTTATCCTCATAAACCTCATCTATGACGCTCTGTATCTCGGGCATGCTCAACATATCCAGCACGCCTTCTACGGCGTCGATGTTCTCTTCCGCGGAATAGTGTTTCTTCCACTCTTTATCGCTGGGCCCGAGTATAAATCCGCCGTTGCCGTTATGCAGATGCTTGACCAGGTTTTCGGCGATATTCAAGACCGTGTTCATATGCGACTTATCGCCGGTAAGGAGATAGTAATTGATTCCCTCCATGATATAGAACGAATTGGAACCGGTGCGCACGAGCGGGCTGATGGGCAGGCTGGTCACGTTATCGAATTCGACGGGCTTGCCGGTCCTTATATCATAGCTCTGGTAGAACAGCCCGGTCTTGGGATCCCTTTCGGCGCGGTCAAAGAACATAAGTATCTTCTTGGCCGAATCGGTATCGCCCGTCAATACCAGCTGGGGTATGAGCATAGCATTGTCGAAAGTAAAGGACTGGTAAGGATGCTCGGAGCCCGGATGGCTGGCGTAAATGTAGGTCTTCTGACCCTTGAGCTTCTCTAATCCTTCGCGGTTATTCTTGAATTCCTGGGCCTTGAAATTCACGAATTCGGGGCTGATCGCGCCGTTATGGACGTATTTGTTGAATACCGGCAGGTGGATCACCCTGTTCAACAGGGCCTCGGGAATGATGGAAATATCCTTGAGTATTTCGCTGACCTGCTTGGATTCGAACGCGGGGTAGTCCAAGTAATCCTTTTTGACCATCTTGCCGTTGCCGTCAAGTTCGCCGAACAGCAGCCTGGGCAGCAGGTCTATAAAGTTATTGTATCGTCTGTTGTATAACCTGTTAAACTGGGCGTCCAGGATGTTGTTATCTTTCAGGTAAGGCAGAAAGATATTGTTGCCCTGTTTTCTCCATTCGATCGCGTCGGGCGTAAGAGAACTGATATTGAAGGCTTCTTTTATGGTGTATCCGGTCAGCGGGTCTACCCTGGAAAGGATGATGAAAGGATACTTCTCTTCGATGGCGTATAACGTCGGGCTGCCGCCGCTCCTGTAATCGACGGACATCAGAGGGGTCTTGCCGCCCTTATCATAATAGAGCCTTACCACCGCGGTCTTCGGCACGCCTTTTTCGCTGTCATAAGTATATTCAAAGGTATCGAACCAGCGGATGTTGCCTCCGACATAGACCGTGCGCACGTTGCTATCACCGGTCTGCCTGTTGACGAATACGTCGCCCCTGCTGCCCGTTCCCACGCTCTGGAGCTTTTCTTTCTTGCCGGCTAAGTATTTTTCGACATGGTAGGAAATATAAGATAAGAATCCCGCTTTCTCGCTCCTCAGGTCGCCCTTACCCAGAAACTTCATCTCGCTCACCTGGAACCTCGCATCTTCCCGGGCGTTCCTGGCCTTATAAACAAGGCTAATGCTCTTTATATTGGAAATATCCAGCCCTTCCAGGCGAAGCTGCTCGATGGATATAACCCTCACGAAATCCCTGCCGTTATTCTGGTCTTCCATGTTCACAATAACGCCTGAGCTTCTATAGGGGTTCTTCTTTTCCGCGTAATATAATTTGTTGCCAGGGTAAGCGCCCCAGAAGGCAAGCTGCTTGCCTACGGTGACGGCCTTGCCCCTGTTATCCTTTACGACCACGTTGTAATCGACGTTATCGTTGCCCTGAGGCTTGAGCAGGAAATAAAGGAACTCATATCTGGAAATATCCTTTTTCGCGAAGGGCAGGGCGAACGCGTGATCCTTGTTCTCCGACGCGGCGCTTAAGGCTGTCTTATAATAATGACCGGGCAGGTCCTTGACGTTGAAATAATAGGAGAAGTCAAAAACATCGTTCCCGGAAGCATCTTTCTTGATTGCCATCTCCAGGGCCATCTCGCCGTTCTTATTAAACCATTGGCGACTGGTATACAAGGCTTCGGAGTTGTGGTTATAATAGCTGACTTCCTTGATGGAATAATACTGCTCGGCCACTCCGGGCAGATACGGATTTTCCATCACTCCGGCCGAGTGCTTTTTGCTAACGACCACCGGCGTATTCGATTGTCTAAATCCCATCTTTCCATCGCGCCCGATCAGGGTCGAATGGAAAGCCAGGTCAAAGGTCTTGCTTAATTCCTCATCGCCATACTTGTCATAGGTGATGTCGGTGCGCAGCTGGCTGTACTCATCCAGCCTGCTGACGACCTGATCGCGATAATACTGCTCGCTATACTTGCCCTTGACTATACTGCTGAAATCTTCGTAATTCGACCAGTCCTTCCTCTGCGCTTCCACGCCGACTATCTTGTCTGCGCCGTTAATCTTAACAATAAACCAGCCCTTAGTCTCGGACTCGCTCCTCAGCTCGCCCCTGTTCTCAGGCTGAGCGGCATCGTATATATAGGTCCTGCTGGCGCTGGACCTGGCATGCCTTGACCATTCCTGGGTCCTGTCATATTCGAATTCAGTGACTTCCTGTCTGATAAATCCGCCTTTAACGTTATCGAAATAGCCGCTGTACTTCTTCTCCAACAAGCCGGCGCCGTCCTTGACTTCCTGGGAGCAATAGGTATAATTTTTACCGCTCTTTCTCTCATCGTTTATCTGGTAGACCAGATGATAGCCCTTCTGGTCCACATACGAAGCTACAGGGCTAGAAGTGGTTAAAAGCTCTTCTTTACCGGTCTTGGAATCGACTAAATACGTCCTGACCTTATCCGCTATGCCGTATCTGCCGTATTCGCTGCCGTAGAAGAACCGGCTTATCTTCTTGCCGTCCGGGACTATCTGGAATTCCCCGGCGTTATCGCCTAAAACCATCATATCATTGTCTACGATCATCCCCTTGGGTAAGCCGGTGGATAACTCATAGATCACGGTCTCTTTTCTGTCAAACCTGTCCCTGCTGCCGATGAAATAGCTCTTCTCTTCGGTGAGCTCGTCGTTCTCCTTGCTGTATCCGACGGTCCTGGCAATAAAATCAAGCTCACCTTTCTTGGGAGCCTCGCGGGTACCTAAATTGATCCAGCCTATGGTGCCTTTTCTGACTTTGCCAAAGTGAAAATCTTCCTTGTAGGAGATCGCGGTAATACCCTTATCAGTGAACACCTTGATGACCCTGCCGAACGGATCAAAGGTCATATTCTCTATATAGCGCAGCTTGCTTTCGGCGCCTTCGTAGTACGATATAGTCTTGTTCAGCTTCAGTTCTTTCGCGGCAGACTTTTCATTATAAGAAAGGGTTTCGGAAGCGGAATATATCGGCCCTTTCTTCGGGTTGCGGCGGTCGCCGGATAAGTTCACGTAGGTCTGGCTGCTCTTCTCGATGCCGTTCTCATCATACACAAAGCCTTCGGTTATCAACCTGTCGGTGACCTCTCTGGTTATCCTGGTCAAACCGTTTTCCAGAGACATGTAGGTGATCACCGACTTCATACCGGTGGTAGTATCTATCTTCTCCCTGGTCAGGCCGTCGCGCGGGAAATTGATAACTACCGTGAAATTCCTGTTATTATAAGTTACCTTATATCTCCAGCTGGCGAACTCTATCTCTTTAGCCAGCTTCATGGACAGTTGGTCAACCCGGTCAAGTTCTTTCAAGATAGGCTCGGTCCCGGACAGCAGCTTCTTTTCGCCGGTCTCGTTATCGATGTACATTACGCCGGCGTTCATCCATCCCTTAAATGAAGCGTATTTCTCCATATCTTTCTTAACATCTATCTTACCCTGTTCATAAGCTAAACGGCCGGGTATCAGGACTTCTCCCTTTTTCCAATTCTTATAATAAGGAAGCGGGGAAACCCTGTTCTTATCCATGGGGTGATCTCCGATCCTGGCTATATCACCCTTCTTCAGGATCTCCATAAAGTACGCTTCAGTCGGATATTTCGTCCCGATACCGTCGCCAAGCACTTCATCATGGG
>JAQTUY010000034.1 GCA_028707105.1 Candidatus Omnitrophota bacterium
TTTTATGCAGGTTACTAAGTGGTTTCAAGCTATCTCCCTGGTTTGTGATGATAAAAAGAAGCCTGACCCACGTTAATTCAGAATATCAATTAGGGCCTCAAGGCCCAGTATATAGCTATTTATTCCAAATCCGCAAACCTGGCCCTTGGCAACCGGGCTGATCAGGGAATGGCGCCTGAACTCCTCCCGGCTATAAATATTTGAAATATGTACCTCTACCGTAGGGGTACCGCATCCGGCAATGGCATCCCTTATTGCCACGCTGGTATGGGTGTAGGCGGCCGGATTGATCAATATTCCGTCAAATTTACCCGCGCTTTTACCGATGAGGTCTACTATCTTGCCTTCATGGTTGGATTGTACGATCTTTAACTGAGCTTTTTTAGCTTTCGCGGTTTTTTCAAGCCGGGAATTGATCTCGGTAAGAGTAGTCTTGCCGTAGACCTGAGGTTCCCTCTTGCCTAACAGGTCCAGGTTAGGCCCGTGGATAACAAGTATTTTTTTCATCTTATTTTTCCGCTTCTTCAACGATCATTATCGGTATGCCGTTCTTGATAGGATATTTTTTTCCGCATTTCTTGCAGGCTATCTTGTTATCTTTTAACTCCACGTCGCCCTTGCAGTCCGGGCAGGCCAGAATATCCAGAAGTTCTTTATCGATCATTTCTTTTCTCCCGTGGTGGTTTGGACATACACCATTCTTAATTCATAGAGGATATTTTCCAGGTGTTCCTGTTCTTCCTTATTAAGGTTGCCTTTGGTTTTTTCCTGCAGCATTCCTAATGTGTCGATTATAAGCTTGGCTTGTTTGGGGTCATTTTCTTTTTCCTGGGTAACGGGATTGGGGATATAGCCCATGGCAATGGATGCCTGCAGGCCCAGGGTAGTAATGAAGAACTTGAAATCTACCGGAGGCAGGGTTGTTTCTTCCTGAGGTAAATTCTTGGCCTCTTCTTTTTCCTTCTCCGCCCTTTCCTTCCATGAATCATCAATTTTTTTCTTGTTTAGTTCGTCCATTTTTATTCTCCCTGTTTAATATACGATCACTCCGGCATAACCGACTACTGAGCTGTAGTCTCCTGTTATATCGCCGCTGGTCTGATATCTTACTAATTCCGCCTGTTTTGCCCCCAAATATTTTGCCGCGGCAAGCATGATCGTTGTCGGCGCGTAACCGCACATGGAGATATTCAGGCGTTCTACCGTATCAACCAATTTGGCGTCATCAAGTTTTAACACCGCTTCCAGCGCTTCCTTGTCCTTCATTTGCGCTGAATCCTGCGGTTCATAGTGGGTCATATCGGAACTGGCAATGATCAGCGTATCTTTCTCGATGCCTAATTTCTTGACCGCGTCGGCTATTTCCCTGCCTATTTGCCTGTAGACCCTGAGGTCATCGACCGATACTACTATGGGCACGATCTTGTAATCAGGTTTGAAATATGACAAAAACGGCAATTCTACTTCCAGGGAGTGTTCATTTACGTGCGCGATGGGATCATCGTCCAGGACTTTGGAGTCGCTTAAGATCGCGCTTGCCAGTTCGCTGTCTACTTCTATGGCGCCGAAAGGCATCTGCCATACGCCTTCGGTCATAATACTGAATGGCTCCCCTTCATCAGTGTGCTTGGGGCCTAAGAGGATGATCCTGTTCTTGATATTGATGCGTGAGGCTGTTACGGCGGCGACTTCACCGGAATACATATATCCGGCATGGGGCATCATCGCGGCGATCACGTCCCGGGGGGTTGGCTTTTTAGTTCCGATAAGGATCTCTATTTCTTTCCTTAGCCTCTGGGCGGAGGAGGAGTAGAAATGGCCGGCTACAAGAGGTTGCCTTACGCTAGGGTTTTCCATCGAATATCTGCTCCAGGAATCTTTTCCCTTTCAGGATATCTTGGGGGCTGGCGGGGTGGTGCGTTTCCATGACCTTGATAGTCTTCTTCTTGATAAAACCAGCCAGCATCTTAAAATCCAGCTCTCCGCAGGATGGAGCCTGGTGGTCTTGCGTTCCGGTAATATCGTGCAGGTGCGCTCCAAGCATAAAGTCCGCGTAAAGGCTCAGGTGGTCTTTATGCTGCCAGAATCCCAGGTTTTCCATCAGCTGGGCATGTCCGCTGTCATGCCAGTAGAAAACATTCGATCCTTTAAAGGCGGCCAGGATAATGCCGATCTCCCCGAGCGTGGGTATCTCACGGTAGTAGTAGCGGTTCTCTACGCCTAAGCAGATATTCTTCTTGTGGGCGTAGCGGCTTAATTCATCCAGGCTTTTTAATGTGTTATCAAGAAAAGGCTTAAAAGCCGCCTCTCTTTCTCTGACGATCTGGCTTTTAAGCTTATTGAATTTTTCAGTATTTACCAGGCCTTCGTTGTAGCAAGCGATCAGGTCTCTGGTCTTATCCGGTATTTCTACCCTGCCGCAGTGCAGGACGACCGCTTTTGCATTAAGTTCGCAAGCGGTGTCTATGCTTTTTTTGGTGTATTTTACCGCGGCGTGCCTTTCATCGTCATCCTGCGATGACATCGAGTAGCAGTCCGGAAGAGCTTCCTCGACTGTTAATTCCGGCGGTATCGGGCAGTAATTATGGACGCTGCTGACTTTTATCTCGCCCTTTTTGACGCAGGCGGCAATATCCTTGAGTATCGGGGCGGTGAGGCTGAAGTTAAGCTCTACCTGCCTGAATCCCAGTGCTTTTATTTCGCCGATTATGTCAGCGCCGTTGAGGTGCCTGAAAGAATTCCAGGACGTTGATAATGCTAGAGGCATCTTATCGCCTGGTGCTTTTTGCCTTCTTGCGTTTGCGTTCGCTGGGCTTTTCGTAGTGCTTGCGGTCGCGCACTTCGCGCAAGATACCTTCTTGTTCGATCTTTTTCTTAAAACGGCGCAGCGCCGCCTCAAAAGACTCGTCTTTTCTTATCTCAATTTCGGGCATACAATATCATCTCCTTCCTTTTTGGAATAAAATAATATACCACTAATCTCTTTAAGTGTCAATAAAAACGGCATTAAAATAGGGAGCTGTCCCCATTTTCCTATTTTTATTTACTCTATTTCAAATGAAATGATGACGTTAAAGGAAAGCTGGGGATATTCCAGGTCTTTTGGGAAAACCGGGTATGGGGAGGCTTCTTTTACGCTCTGCAGGGCTATAGAACGCAGGTAATCGTTACGGACAGACCTTTCATCGACGACTTTAAGGTTGTTTAATTCGCCGTTGGCGGATATCACGAATGACAAATAGATCTCACCGGCATCCTGCCGGGTATAACTCTGGTAGGCGCAGCGCCTTATCTTTTCACGGATTATCTGGTAGTAGCTAATATAAGAAGGGCTGTTTATCCTGTTCATTTCTTTGTTGTCCATTACGCTTTCCAGCCCGATCTTTTTACCGGTGCCGGACGCGGAAGCCGGCGCGATCATTCCAGCCTTGGTAAAGTCGGGTTTAGCCCGCAGCAGCGCCGCATTATTGGTTAGCAGGTTGTTATGTGGGGAAGGCGGCGGCAGGAGTTTTACGGGCGCGGCCGGCCCGGCGAGATAACGGTTTTTTTGCAATGCCGTTTGTTTGGGTAGCTTTTTTAAAGTTTCCCGCCGCGCGGACGGGGACTTAATATAGGATACCCGCACCGCTTTTAGCATCCTGTCCTGGCTATAAAAATTCAAATGCCAGGCGCTCGCGGTTAATATAGCGGTGTGGGCGGCTATCGAAATAATAAGTGCGGTTTTAAGTTCAAATTTATAGTGCATACTTTAACAACCTTAACATAAACAGGCTTATTTTTCAAGTGGGCGGGGAAAAGTTTAGTCTTCTATTCCTCTCCTGGCTTTTATCCCCTTTTTGTAGTAATGTTTTATCTCTTTTATTTCGCTGGCCAGGTCGGCTGATCTTATGATCTGAGCGGGAGCGCAGCGCCCGGTCAGGATGAGTTCGATATTTTTAGGAGTAATACGCATGAGCTCAAGCACTTCTTTTAGGCTAAGGAGGCCCAGATGCAGCGCTATATTGGCTTCGTCAAGGATGATGACTTTGTATTTCTTTGATCGGACGGCTTTTAAGGCTTTATTCAGCCCGGATTTAGCCAGGAGTATATCCTTGACCCCGGGCTTGGGGCCCAGAAAGCAGCCTCTTCCGTATTGTTCTACAGTGATATTCTTTAGGCTGCGCAAGGCGATATGTTCGCTGCAGGCCTTTCCCTTAATAAATTGTCCGATATAAACCCTGAATCCCGCGCCGCAGGCCCTGAGGGCCAGCCCCAGCGCCGCGGTTGTTTTTCCTTTGCCTCCACCGGTATAAACGTGGATCATGCTTCACCTTGCCCGAATTTTCCCACCAGCGGCACAAAAACACATCCGCAGACGCCGCGGGATACCAATTCTCCGTTTTTCTTCTCTACTACCGTCAGAACCTGGGAGTACGTCTCTCCTATCGGCATTATAAGTTTTCCGTCTTTTTCTAATTGGTCGATCAGCGGCTGCGGAATTTCAGGACCGGCAGCCGTGACAATGATCCGGTCGAAAGGCGCCTCTTCCTTCCATCCCAGAGTGCCGTCTTCAACTTTGATCTTTATGTTGGAATATCCCGATCCCTCAAGCACGGATCTGGCCTGTTGCGCGAGCGTTGGGAATCTTTCTACGGAGAATACCTCTTTAGCCAACTCCGCCAGTATTGCCGCCTGGTAGCCCGAACCTGTTCCGATCTCCAGGATCCGTTCATTGCCTTTTAACTCCAGGCATTCGGTCATCAGGGCCGCGATGTAAGGCTGGGATATTGTCTGGCCTTCACCGATGGGAACGGGATGATCGGCGTAAGCGCTGTTCCTGTTTTTTTCGGGTATGAATTTATGCCGTTCGACTTTCAGGAAGGAGCCGATAACGCGGCTGTCCTTTATTCCGCGGGAGCACATCTGTTCCCGGACCATCATTTTTCTTAGGGCTTCATAGTTCATTTATCTATAAGC
This sequence comes from Candidatus Omnitrophota bacterium, assembly GCA_028707105.1. The sequence goes on from JAQTUY010000034.1 coordinate 4,957, forward strand.
CAGGCAGGTTTTATCTGATGTGCCGTATTATAAACAAGAAAAAACGAAGCGTATCCAGGATGGGATTGATCTGGCTTTTTTCCCCCCTGTATACGGTCTTGACGGCGATCGAGTCTATCTTATATCCCGCGTGCGCCGCCTGAATGATCATTTCGGATTCAGTTTCGTAATGGCGGGTAGTGAACTTTAGTTTATCTATCAGGTCTTTGGTAATAAAACGGAATCCGCATTGCGAGTCCGGGATATTCTTTCCGGTGATCTTGGAGATAAGCCAGGACATGGTCTTGTTGGTTAAGTAACGCACCGGAGGCATATTCTTGGTATCCTGCATACGGTTGCCCAGGACTAATGCCGCCCCGTTTTCGCGCGATTTCTGGATAAAAGCCGGGATATCCTGCGGAAGATGCTGTCCGTCCCCGTCCATCAGGATGGCGGCATCAAAGTTATTATTCAGGACGTAATTAAGCCCTTGCAGCAGGGAAGCGCCCTTGCCCTGGTTAGTTATGTTCTTAAGGACTATCGCGCCATTGTTGCGGGCGATATCGGCGCTGTTGTCTTTGGAACCGTCATCTATTACCAGGACATCGATGTTCTGTTTGCGTACCTCTGTGACCAGCTCGCCTATTGCCTTGGATTCGTTGTATACGGGGATGATCGCGCAAATTTTCATTATACTCTTTCTACTTAGCCTCCATAACGACTAAAGTTATGTCATCATACTGTTCGCGGGTGTCGATAAAGGAATAGACCTCATTTTTAACGGAATTCATAAGTTCGATAGCGGGCTGCGAGCAATTCTTCGTTATTGATGTGATCAACCTGGGCAGCCCGAACATTTCTTCCTGGGGGTTCCTGGCCTCGGTTACTCCGTCAGTGTAAAGGACGACCTTATCCCCGAGATTAAGCGAGATCGATTTATCTTCCAGGAATTTGCCGATCTCGGGGATCATACCCAGCATAAAGCCGCCGGATTGCACGGCCTCTATTTTTCCGTCCGCTATACGGAAGATCAGGATATGCTCGTGCCCGGCTGAAGCGTAAGATAATGTTTTTTGAAGGGCGTTCCACCTGAAATAGAGCATGGTCATGAATTTCTGGCCCCCTACGTGTTGATTCAGGATGCTGTTGGTGCGCATCAGGATCTCTTTGGGGGATGTTTGTTCCTGGGAGAGGGTGTGGACGGCGGTTTTAGCCATGGCCATTAAGAGCCCCGCGCCGACCCCTTTACCGGAAACGTCGCCGATAACAACGGAGAGTTCGTCTTTATTCGGCAGGGTGATAAAATCGTAATAGTCCCCTCCTATTTCTTTCGCCGGCTGCATTAAGCCTTGCACGGAGAGGCCGGAAATATTCGGGGTTGAGTGCGGAAGCAGGTTCATCTGGATCTCCCTGCCAAGTTTCATCTCCTCAGCCAGCCTTTCTTTTTCGACGATGTCTTCATGGTGCATGGCGTTGTCGATGGTGATCCCGATCTGGCGGCCCATATTTTCCAACAGTTCGATATCCGTGATGGTGTAAGCCTGAAGGTTCTCTTTTTTCCCGATACCGACAACGGCATTGACCTTATCTTCCAAGAATACCGGGATGAGGATCTCCAGGGCATTTTCCTTTAAGAAGGTTGACGCGCTTTCTTTTATGCCTTCGTATTGCGGGTCAGCGTCTAACTGCTCTTTTTCAATGGCTTTTTGGCGTGTTTGCAGCCATTGGCTGACCGGTGAAGCCTGCGCTAATTTAACAGTTGGTTTCTTTTCTGTACCGACAAACTGTTCGTATCCAATACTGCCCGCTTCGATGTAATCGGATTGCCCGGGCTCTTGCACTAGCAGGAGGCCGTTGCGGATATAGATGACATCTTTAAGCTCTTTGAAAAGACGGGTAGACACCTGCTCGATGTTTAACTCGCTGCCTATCTTCTGCCCTATCTCTCCCAGGACTTTGTAGTAATCGTATTTGCGGCGGCGGAAGAGATGGTCGATGCGCGGCTTGATCTTGGCGTAATACCATACCGAAAAGATTATTACCGCGCTTAACAAAGTCAACCTGGCGAGGGCGTTTAAAGAGTATATCCAATTTATGGAGAGCATTTCCGCCAGCCCGATCGGCAGGATCACGATCACTAATGTTAAGAGCCAGAGGATGGTCTTGTGGATGACCGTATCGATCTCCATCAGTTTATAACGGATGATGGTAAAGGCTATGATGGATATAAACGTGAACGCGCATAAATATCCGAAAGGATAGATCTGGAAGCCGTAATTAGGCAGGAAGTCGGCGCAGGCTCCGGTGTAAATGGTGTATCCGATAAGCAGGAGGATCATCTGGGTCAGCTGCAACGCGCTTAGCTCTTTTTTCTTGAATATCAGGACTAAGATATAAACTGTAAATACGACATTGACCTGGCCGATGAAATAAACCAGGAATAACGGGTGAAGTAAGCCCGCTTTGGGATAATAACCCCAGAAATATTTAGTGACGCTTACTATAACGAGGGGAGTAGCGATGATCAGCAGAGCAAACACTCCGCCAAGGATGTAAGTTATTTTAATATAGGTCCTTAATTTTTTTTCGACTTTGCAGACGATAAAGGCATAATGGCAAATAGTAGCGGCAATGAAGGTTACTCCTATGTAGCCTACTTTTAACAGCCAATAAGCGGTTTTTTCGTCAGAAATGTTAAAGGCTATACCGTACATTATCTGCCAAAGCGTGCTGGTGCAGGCAAGGAAGAAGAATATCCGGTTGGGGACTCCTTTGGGGTTTTTAGTGAAGACAAAGATTCCCAACAGGATGAATAATGCTCCTACGATGAAATTAGGGATGGAATATGGGCTAATGCTCATTATGGCGTTTCCCCTTGGCAGGATTACTTCCTGTAACTCTCTATGGCGTCATCCACGTTCTTGTATACCTGCAGGACCTTGAGGGCTCCGCAGACTTCCATGATCTCATGGATGAACTCACTTGGGTTGACCACGAATTTAAAGGTGCCGTTCTCGTCTTTTAACTTGAGGGCGTAGTGCATCAGACGGGCAAGGCCGGTTGAGTTGAAGTAGCTTAATTTCAGACAGTCGATGATGAAGTCTTTACGCTTGTCCTGGGTGAACATACCGTCTAAGGGCTCTTCTATCTGGGGGGTGGTCAAGTCATCCAACATTCCGTCGAGCTGGACAACGGCAATCCTTTTCGGGCTGGTAAGCTCCCTGATGTTCAGGGCTATAGTCCTTTGCACTTAGTCCTCCTTGTAGGGGTAGTGGGTGTAGAAATAAGCTTATCCGATAAGCGTTAAAACAATGAATAGCAATATTTTAATAAATTATATAATAACTGTACTAAAAAGCAAGCATATTTTTGTTAGAAATCCGCTTCCCATACGTCTATTATTAATGAGCACATGACTTACGGAAGCGAAGCGACGTAAGTCATTGTGCGAATTAATCCTTTTCCAATCTCTTTACTTGTCAAGGAAAAGGATAAGTTGTTCTCCCTCTTTTTTCTTGTCAATAGGAGGGATAATTAAGGAGGCTTTCATATGCTTGCCAAAGCGCATAGTTTTGGGTTAATAGGGATCGAGGCTTATCCGCTTGAAATAGAGATAGATATATCTTCGGGCCTGCCGGCGGTAAATTTGATCGGGCTCCCCTGCCCCGCTATTAAAGAAAGCAAGAACCGGCTTAAACCCGCTATTAAGAACAGCGGTTTTTCCTGGCCGGCGGAAAGGATCACCATTAATTTAACTCCTTCAGATATTAAAAAAGAGGGGACTTCTTTTGACCTGGCGATAGCTTTGGGCATCCTGTCTGCCTGCGGGAAATTAGACAGGGAAAGGCTGGAAGAATATGTTATTTTGGGAGAAGTTTCTCTGGATGGGGCTATAAGGCCCGTCAAAGGGATATTGCCGATAGTAATGCTGATGCGTAAGCTTAAAAAAAAGAAGATCATCCTGCCTGAAGGAAATGCCAGGGAGGCCGGACTTATTGCCGATATTGATATTTATCCGGTAAAGACCCTGAAGGCGGCAGCGCTTTTTATCAATGATCCTGATCTGATGGCGCCGTTTAAGACGGAATTAAAAGAGGTTTTTATGAACCGGCGCGCAGCCGAAATAGATTTTAGCGATGTCAAGGGCCAGCAGTGCGCTAAACGCGCTTTGGAGGTGGCAGCCGCGGGGGGCCATAACGTGCTGATGATCGGGCCTCCCGGAAACGGCAAGAGCATGCTCGCCAAAAGGATCACGACTATTATCCCCGATATGAGCCTGGATGAGGCCCTGGAAATAACCCGCGTTCATTCCGTTGCCGGGATAGCACCGTTAAATGAGGGGCTGGTGACTCAAAGGCCTTTCCGCCAGGTGCATCATACCGTGTCCGCTCCGGCGCTCGTCGGGGGCGGGGCTCTTTTGAAACCCGGCGAGATAACCTTAAGCCATCACGGGGTGCTTTTCATGGACGAGCTTCCCGAATTTCACCGTGACTGCCTGGAAGCATTAAGGCAGCCTTTAGAAGACGGCTATATCCGTATCAGCCGGATGAGCGGCTCGATGGTCTTCCCTTCTTCTTTTATGCTGGTGGCGGCAATGAATCCCTGCCCCTGCGGCTATTATAGCGATCCTCAGAGGGCCTGCAGGTGCAATCCGAATAAGATCCAAAGTTATATGAATAAGGTATCCGGGCCGCTATTAGACAGGATCGACATACATATAAATATCCCGTCGATAAAATATCAGGAGTTAAGCGGTTCAAATAGCGGCGAGTCTTCTTTGGCGATCCGGGCCCGGGTAGAAAAGGCGCGCGCGATGCAGCGGGAGCGGTTCAAAGAAGAAAGCATATTCTATAATGCCCAGATGAGCAGCCGGCTGATCAGGAAATATTGCCTGCTTGATCAAGGCGCCGTAGAGTTACTGAAGATGGCGATGTCGGAATTGGGGTTTTCGGCCAGGGCCTATGATAAGATCCTTAAAGCCGCGCGCACGATCGCGGATCTGGCAGGTTCAGAAGATATCCTGGAAGAGCACATTTCGGAAGCTATCCAGTATCGTTCTCTTGATAGGAGTTTTATCGCTTGAATAAAAAAACCTTGGAAACTGTTTCCAACCTAAGAAGGAAACAGTTTCCATTTTGTTCGGGACAGTGGGTATAGCGAAAGGAGTTATAATGGTTAAAACAAGATTATTAATTAGTAGCGCCTGTTATCATATTTACGCCAGGGGCAATCAAAGACAACGAGTGTTTATAAACAGAGCCGACTATATTTTTTACCTGAGCAAGCTAAAGTTATATAAGAAGAGATATTCGATAGCCCTATATGGGTATTGCCTTATGCCGAATCATATTCATTTGATAATAGAGCCTCATGATCCATACGCTTTACCTAGATTTATGCAATGTTTGCATCGTTCTTACACGGCTTACTATAATAGAGAATACAAGAAAGTCGGACATGTTTGGCAAGGAAGATTTAAGGATAAAGTAATAACTAAAGATGAATATATGATTGGCTGTATTGCATACGTTGAGCAAAATCCAATACGGGCAAATTTAGCTCAGCATATAGGATTGTATGAATTTAGTAGTTATCCGGAAAGAAATTATGATAATGTGGGCTTTAAAATGCTGGATAAGTTAATATTATAACTATGTGCCCACTGTCCTGTTTAAAATGGAAACAGTTTCCTCTTTGGGTTGGAAACTGTTTCCAAGAATTACTTTTCTTTTGTTGCGGCGATATCGAGCCTGGTTATGCCCAGGTCGCTGAGTATATCCAGCACTTCCACTATATCCTTAAAGCGGACCAGCCTGTCGGAGCGCAGGATAACCGCAAGGTCCGGGTTATTACGGTACATTGTGGACATCTTATCTTTTAGTTCCTGTTTGGTAGTGATCTTCTCGTCAAGGTATACTGAGCCCTCGGTTGTTATCGTAATGTAGGCCATCAGGTGTTTGGCGCCTTCCAGGGGCTTGCCGCTGTTGGCTTGGGGGAGTTTTACTTTGATGCTGGATTGGGATATTAAAGGAGTGGTTATCATGAATATTACCAGCAAGACCAGGATGACGTCGGTAAAAGGAGTGATGTTGATTTCCGATACTAATCTTTGTTTTCTGGGTTTTAAGTTCATTTCTGTTTGATATTAAGCATGTCCAGTATTTCGGAGGCGCTTAGTTCCATGTCCGTGATAAAGCCGTCTACCTTCTTGACAAAATAGTTATAGGCGATGACTGCCGGGACGGCGACGCACAAGCCGGCTGCCGTGCATATCAGAGCTTCCGATATGCCGTTAATAACGATATTGATCCCGCCGGAGTCGCTCTGCGAAATATCATGGAAGGCCCTGATGATGCCCAGGACTGTGCCGAAAAGCCCGATGTAGACCGCGGTACTTCCTATGGTGCCTACTATGCTGGTATAATGTTCCAGCTTGACCGTCTCTATCGTCACTTCCCTTTCCATGGTGTTGGATATTACGACTTCATTGTGGCCGTATAAAGTAAGCCCGGAAAAAACGACGCTGGAAAACGGGGTATCGGTGTGCTCGGAAAGTTCCAGGGCTTTTTTCACGTTGCCCTTTTCCAGTTCTTTGGCGATGCCTTTCATAAACTCCAGCCTTTTTATTTTTGACCTCGAGCGGTAATACAGGTATCTTTCTATGATAATAGCCAGCGATATGGTCGATAACAGTAAGAGGATGTAAAGCGTAAAACCGCCGGCCTTAAATAGCTGCAAGAATGACATTTGAAGACCTCCTTTTTAAATTTCATCAATTATATCACAATCAGGCTTTTAGCAACACAAAATATTACGGGATCATATTTTTTGGGCCGCGGGGGATTTTATACTTTCGTGGCCGCAAAACTGCGCCATTAATGGCGCGGATGAAGCTTGGCCACTCAAGTATTTCGGTAAGAAACGATGGGTTTTAGCCCGTGGAGTATTCATTTCTGGACGATCTTCAGGAAGACACCGACAATATGGGGATCGAATTGGCTTCCGGCGCCTGCGCGGATTATTTTAATGACTTCCGGTTTGGGGTAGGCTTTACGGTATGGACGGTCTGATATCAGGGCCTGATATACGTCCGCTAATGCCACTACGCGCGCGCCGAGCGGTATCTCTTCGCCCTTCAAGCCGTGAGGATATCCTTTTCCGTCCCATCTTTCATGGTGATACAGGACTAAAGGTATTATTCCCTGTAAAACCTGGATCGGCCTGAGAATATCTACCGCGATCTGGGTGTGTGTTTTGATGATCTCAAATTCCTTGGTTGTCAGCTTCCCCTTTTTGCAGAGTATTTTTTCGCTTATTCCTACTTTTCCCAGGTCGTGGAGGATCGCCGCCTGGCGGATCCGTTCTACCTCGTCATCGGGCAGCTCCAGGGCTTTAGCCAGGTTAACGGCGAATTGGACGGTCTTCTCGACGTGTTCGCCGGTGTAATGGTCTTTTAATTCCAGCGTCTTGGCGAATGCCAGGATGGATTCGACTATGCTCTGGCTGGCCTGCCGGGTAAGCCTGCTTACTTTTTCTTTTAAGCTTTGCACGTCGCCGCTCTCGGCGGCTTCTTCGGCGGGTTTAGTTTTTTCAATATCCAATGTTGAAAATACCTTATTCCCCCCTCTTTGTTTTACGTTATCCAGGATCTTATCGGATATCTCCACCAGGTCCATGCCGTTTAGTATCCTGTCTTCCGGGTAGGAAGCTACGGCAAAGCTCAATTTTAATTTTACGCTGTGCTGTTTATTTCCGAAATTAAACAAGCCGATGGCATCGAGTATTCTCTGGGCCAGGATGATCGCGGTATTGCGGTCGGTGCCGGGCGAGATGATGATGAATTCTTCTCCCGCGTAGCGGATGACGATATCGTATTGCCGGACCAGTTTTCTCAGTTGGTAGGCCAGTTGTTTTAAGACCAGGTCTCCGAAGTTGTGGCCATAGACGTTATTTATGGATTTAAAATAATCTATATCGAGCATTATGGTGGAAAGCGAATGTCCGTACCGTTTAGCGCGGAAAAATTCCGCCTCAATGACTTCGGATAGATAGCGGTGGTTGTAGAGGCCGGTGTCGGAATCCCGCAGGGCCATCTGGTTGAGTTTTTTATTGGATTCCGTCAGTTTCTTATTGAGCATCTCCAGGTTCTTCTCGGCTTTTTTGGCTTCGGTCATATCCCGGACGATGGTTATAATGCCGGTAATCTTATTGTTTTCACTGACCGGTATCTTGCGGGTCTCGGTGATGACTTCTTTATTTTTAACTCTGTTGGTCTCGTAGGTAATAAGCGCCTTACCGGACTCGAAGACTTTTTTGTATTCTTCCCGGACTTTTACGTCCAGGAAGGGGAAAACATCGAATACGTTCCTGCCGATGGCTTCCCCGCTTACGCCCAATTGTTTGCACCACTTTTTAAAATAAGCGTTGAAGAGCACGATCCTGTAGTTGGTGTCGATGACATGGATCGCGTCGTTCATGGACGCGAGCGTGGTGTAATATTGCGATTCCAAAGTACGCAGCGCGCTTTCGGTATATTTGTGGAGCGTTATGTCTTCCAGGGTTTCTATGACATAATCCACTTTTCCCTGTTTATTTTTAATGGGGGTGGCTATGAGGTTATAGTATTTTCCATCAATGCATTTGTCTGTTTCAACTCGCTGTGTCTTACCGGTCTTGAATGCTTTTATCGTCGGGCAATAAGAGCAGATCTTTTTTTTAGGAGGGGCGTAGAAGGATTTGTAACAGAGCGGGTGTTGATCGATCTTGATATCCGGGAAAGCGGCGCGGTACTTTTTATTAAGCCAGAGTATCCGCATCTGGGGGCTGATAATGGAGATACCCATTCCCACGCCGTCGAGGACCAATTTGGCGATATTTTCTATCCAATCATATTTTACGTCGTTTTTTTTCAATACCTTTCCTTTCCTGATTCGTTATTATAACAAATTCGCAAAAAAAGTCAATCGGCCGGCTCGCTTTTAGGCGCTCAGGGCTTTTTCCAGTTCTTCTTCTTTGACGAATCCGAGCTCTTTGAGGATCTCCCCGAAAATGATCCCCCTGCGCCAGTGGATGCTCAAGGCTTCATCTAGCTGTTCGGCGGAAATAATATTTTTTTCCAGCAGGATCTGGCCGAGCGGCTTATAGGAAGCGCGGCGGAACTCCTCTTTTTTATAAATTATGGGGTTTAAATAGTCCCCTGAATTAGTCTCCCTTCTGTCAGCCATGAACTTGCTTCCCGGTATATTTTTCAGGTATTGCTTGATCTCGGCGATCCTTTCGTTCATTTCGATAAGGTTATGGTATTCGTTGGTTTTGTCACGGTTGACTACCGCGATCGAGATGCTCA
>JAQTUY010000160.1 GCA_028707105.1 Candidatus Omnitrophota bacterium
TTCCTTGAGCCGCAGGTGCACGCTTTAAGGCTCAATAACGGTCCGGCTAAAGCCAGGGCCATCTATAAAGCTACCCGGCAAAGCCCGCTCTACGATAAGGAACTTAAGATGTACAAAGTCACCGCCTCCCTGGCCAACATGCCTCACGAAATCGGCCGCGGCCGCGCCTTTACCCGCGGGTGGCTGGAGCATGAATCCATATGGCTGCACATGGAATACAAATTCATCCTTGAACTCCTGAAGAACGGCCTGAATGAAGAATTCTACGAGAACTTCAAGAATGTGCTTATCCCCTTCCAAAAGCCCGTGAATTACGGACGCAGCATACTGGAAAATTCCTCGTTCCTGGTAAGCAGCGCCTTTCCGGATAAAAAATTGCACGGTAACGGATATGTGGCGCGCCTTTCCGGCTCGACCGCGGAATTCCTGCAGATATGGCTGACCATGAACCTGGGATTAAAACCTTTCATCCTCAGCGATAAGAATGAGCTGAATTTCCAGTTAAAGCCGGTCCTGCCCGGATGGCTGTTCACCTATTCAAGAAAACATAAAGATTTCATCTACAGTTTTAATTTCTTGAGCCAGGTCTGGATCACCTACCGCAACGCGAAGAGAAAGAACACTTTCGGCAGAAATTCCGTTAAACCGAAAAAGATCATATTCAACGATAAAGACGGTAATTTAGTCGAAATAGGATCAGATACAATACCTTCTCCTTATGCCGCGCAAATACGGTCCCGCCAGATAATCCACCTGGAAGTCATCTTAGGGTAAAAAGCCGTCCTTTGGACAAAGGAGCTTTATGATGCGTAAAACAGCAATAGCCTTAGCCTTGCTCATTTTAACATCAACAACCCGTGGCAGCGGCGTTTGTGCCGCCGGCGATGACGAAGAATGGTACCCGGATTCAGCCGGACCCATGAATACCTGGACCGCGCCGGTCATGGGAAAGGGTGAATTACTCGCCCAGCCTTTTTTTATTTTCACGCACACCCGCGGCGTTTTCAACACGGAAGGCAACTATAATTCCCTTCCGGCCGGAGAAAAGAGGTCCAGCTTCCAGCAGCAGCTGTACCTTGAGTACGGTATTACGGACAGGTTTGAAGTCTCGGCTCAAACCGGCACCCAGGAGAATTACGCGGAGCAAGCCGGGGCTAAGGCGCATACCAACGGTATGACCGACAGCTATTTCTTCCTGCGTTATTCCCTATTAGAGGAAAAAACCTGCCTGCCGCAAATAACCGGGGTCTTTCAACTGGCCCTGCCTACGGGAAAATTCCAGAAGGCCGATCCGAACAAACTCGGCACAGACATAATGGGCTACGGCTCATACGACCATGGCTACGGGCTGATCCTGACTAAAAGGATAAAACCGTTCATAGTCCACGCGGATGTCATCTATAATTTCTCCAGGGAAACCAAGATAGACGGCTTAAAAACGCGGTATGCCGACTATATCAATTATGATATCGGAGTGGAATATTTCCTGCCGAAAGGTTTTAACTTGCTCGTTGAACTCAATGGCTTTCAGGAAGGCGACATAAAGGAAGACGGATATAAGATCCCCTCTTCAGACTACAATTACCTGGACGCCTGTTTCGGTATAGGCTGGTCTAATGAGAAGATCCAGGCTCTTCTCGCGTATGAGAGGACATTAACGGGCACGAACGCGGACGCCAACGACTCCGCGATCTTCACGGTTGTATATAATTTTTAATATGAAAAAGAAGATAATTATCGCTCTATTATCGCTGGGCTTGATCTCGACCTCGGCGTATTTTTTAATAACCGCCCTCAAGCGCCCGGCGCAGTCAGCGAGCCGGGCAAAACTCCTGCCGCAATTAAAAAGCCAGGAAGATAAGCGCCGATCCCTGCAATATTGGCAGTATATGAAGCAAAACATCAATCATAGGGCCGGCAATTTTAAAGGCACCGCGGGGATAGTGATCGAAGACCTTAAGAGGGACCATACCTTCGGTTTGAACGAAAACATCCCCCTGCCCTCCGCGAGCCTGGTCAAGATACCGGTAATGGCAGCCTGTTTTTATGCCGCCGCGCAGGGCAAGGTCAGCCTGAAAGCCTACCTGGTCTTAAAAAACAGTTCCAAAACCTCCGGATCCGGAAGATTAAAATCCTACCCCGCGGGCACGCAGGTTACGATAGAAAAACTGATAGAGATAATGATCGAAGAAAGCGATAATACCGCTTCCAACATGCTTATCGACCTGCTGGGATTTAATTATCTGAATGATACTTTCAAGAAACTGGGATTAAAAAATACGAATATCGTAAGGAAGATGATGGATTTTAAGAGCAGGAAACGGGGACGGGAGAATTTCACTACGGCCGCGGATCTGGCTTTCATGCTCAAACAGATCTACGAAGGGAAATTGATCAATAAAGAGGTCTCCGCGAAGTGCCTGGAGATACTCAAGAAACAAAAAATGCGGGACCGCATCCCGGCTAAACTGCCAGCAGGTACTGTAGTAGCCCATAAGACAGGCCTGGAACGGTATATTTGCCACGACGTAGGGATTATCTTTACCTACCGGGGAGACATGCTTGTCTGCGTCCTGACCCGCCATAAAAATAAAACTGCCCAGGCGGCCAAGCATTTCATCGCATACACCGCGTTAGATGCTTATAACTACGCCGCGAGACAGTAGCCGCGAGGCAGTAAATATTATATTTCCCTGCGCCACTCGATCGCTTTAGCCAGGGTGCTGCTATCCGCGTATTCCAGATTAGCCCCCACGGCAATACCCAACCCGATGCGGCTGACCTTCACTCCCGAAGGCTTAAGCAGGCGCGTCAAATAAATGGCGGTCGTCTCCCCTTCAGTATCGGCATCGGTAGCAATGATCACTTCGCTGACGTTATCCTCTTTTAACCTGGAGAGTAATCCGTTTATTTTCAAGTCCTGCGGCCCTTTACCTTCCAGCGGCGATATGGAACCCATCAGCACGTGGTAGGTGCCGCGGTACCCTCCGGACTTCTCAAGCGCGGTAACATCGCCGGGCTTTTCCACGATACAGACTATGGATTTCTGCCGGGCGCCGTCATCGCATATAGCGCATAATTCCTGCTCGCTGAGATTATTGCATATCCTGCACAAACGCACGCTCTCTTTGACCTTAGAGATACTTTCCGATAGAACCTTGACCTCCGAGGCGGGGGCATTGAGGATATAATCGATAATGCGCTCGGCGCTGCGCCTGCCTATTCCGGGCAGCCTGCTTAGGTTCTGGATAAGTTTTTCTATGGATTGGGTGTAAGCCGGCATGGTTAATTACCGTTTAAAGGACGCGCGTTAAAAGCATCCAGGGCCGATTTAATGAACGGCGTTGCCTGGATCTCTTCACGGCGGGCCTCTTCTTTGGTGAGTATAAGATTAAGCCTGATAGTGGCATTCATCACTTGCGATATGGTCTTTTCCAGGATGGCTTTATTATCCTTCATCTCCAGGGCTTCCTTATG
>JAQTUY010000161.1 GCA_028707105.1 Candidatus Omnitrophota bacterium
TGCAGGAATATCAGAGGGTGCAGGAGACCGAGCTTCGCAAAGATCGCGACGAAAAGATGAAAGAGATATTGAAAGATATCGAGAAGGCGGTCAGCGAATACGCCAAGAAAGAAGGCTTTACTCTCGTGCTTAACGACCGGGTGCTGGTATATCAGGATAAATCGATGGATATCACCGAACCGGTGTTGAAGATATTACAAGGTTATTATCCTGCCGGCAAATAAAAATGCGTAAGACCCTTAAAGAAATCGCGCAGATTATTGAAGGGGAGCTTGTAGGTAACGCAGATACAATTATTACCGGCGTCTGTGGAATAGAGGATGCGGGGGAAGGCGATATTACTTTTGTCGCCAACCCCCGTTATCTTCCTCTTATGGAAGTTACCCGCGCTTCGGCAGTCATTACCTCTCTTGATATTAAATCCGCAAAAAAGCCTATTATACGCGTCTCAAATCCTTCTTTAGCTTTTGCCAAGGCGCTTTCGTTGGTTATGCCCGGGGAGATAAAACATCCTAAAGGCATACACCCCAGCGCCATCCTGGGCAAGAATGTAAAGCTCGGCAATAACGCGGCCATAGGAGCGTATACCTCGGTCGAGGATGATTGTTCTATCGGTGATAACGCTGTGATATACCCGGGATGTTTTATCGGGCAGGGCGTGGTTATAGGCGCGGGCACGCTTATTTACGCGAATGTCTCCATCCGGGAACGTGTCCAGATCGGCAAGGATGTCATAATACACAGCGGAACGGTGGTAGGTTCCGACGGCTTCGGCTTTGCCACGGTAAACGGGGTGCATCACAAGATACCTCAGGTGGGCACGGTTGAGATCGGCGACAATGTGGAAATAGGCGCGAACGTGACCATTGACAGGGCGCGTTTCGCTAAAACCATCATCGGACGCGGGACCAAGATAGATAATCTGGTCCAGATCGCGCATAACGTCGTCACCGGGGAAAATTGCCTTATTGTATCGCAGGTGGGGATTTCCGGCAGCACCGTACTGGGTAACAATGTGGTCCTGGCCGGGCAGGTGGGGTTGGTCGGGCACATCAAGGTCGGGGACGGCGCTATCGTGGCCGCCCAGTCGGGAGTAAGCAAATCGATCCCCGAAGGGACGATGATGTGGGGTTATCCTGCCAAGCCTATTGATGAGGCTAAAAGGGTAAATGCCTGCGTGCAGAGGCTGCCTGAGCTGCATAAGACAATAATTGAATTGAAGAAGCGGGTCAAGGACCTGGAAGAACAGCTAAAACTTAAAACTAAATAAAAAAATGGATAATCAGAGAACGATATCTAAAGAGACAAGTTTTAACGGCATAGGCTTGCATACCGGCAATAAGGCTACTGTGAAACTTAAGCCCGCCGCCGCCGATACGGGTATCGTATTGGCCCGCGTTGATGTGCCGGATAAGCCTGCTGTAAAATTGGGAGTAGAAAGCCTGCTTGGCGTAGCCAGCGGTTACCGCAGGACTACCGTGGGAGCAAGCAATGCCGAGGTCCAGACTATCGAGCATATGCTGGCCGCGTTGTCGGGCATGCGCGTAGATAATATTTGCATCGAACTTGATAATAATGAGATCCCCGGGCTTGACGGCAGCGCGGCGCAGTTTTGCGATATTATATCCAAGGCCGGTATCCAGGAGCAGGATAAGCCGCGGCGTTATTTTTATATAAAGGAACCTGTTGTTGTTGATGAGGCGGGAGCCAGTATTATAGCCGTTCCCTCCGCGGATTTCCGTATCTCTTATACCCTGGATTATGATCACCCCGTATTAAGGGGGCAATTCTTAGACCTGGTCATAAACGATGAGAGTTTTCTTAAGGAATTAGCGCCGGCCCGCACATTCTGCATGGAAGAAGAAGCTGTAGCCTTGCAGAAGCAGGGTCTGGGGAAGGGCGCGAATTATGATAACACCCTGGTTGTAGGTAAAAACGGGGTCATCAAGAATAAGCTGCGGTTTGAGGATGAGTTCGCCCGGCATAAGATGCTTGACCTGATGGGCGACATGAGCCTTTTGGGCGCTGCGCTAAAAGGGCATATTATCGCTATCAAGAGCGGGCATAACCTGAATTTGAAACTTCTTAAGAAAATATTCCAGCAGAAGAGAAGGTATGACGTCGGCGCCATAGAATTGAATTCTATTCCTCCCGAAGGCATGGAGATAGACGCCGCTATGATAATGAAGATACTGCCGCACCGTTATCCTTTCCTTTTTGTCGATAAGGTATTATATCTTGAAAAGGGCAAGCGCGCGGTAGGCGTTAAGAACGTGACGATGAACGATTATTTCTTCCAGGGGCATTTTCCCGGCAAGCCGGTCATGCCCGGCGTCCTGATCGTGGAGGCTATGGCGCAGGTAGGCGGGATAATGATGCTTTCCAGGGAAGAGAACCATGGGCAGATAGCATATTTTATGTCTGTTGATAACGTAAAGTTCAGAAAGCCGGTTTTACCGGGTGACCAGCTGGTCATGGAAGTAGAGGTGGTCAAATTAAAGTCCAGGACGGGTATCGTCCATGGCTGCGCCAAAGTAAACGATAAAGTAGTTGCGGAAGGCGACCTGATGTTCGCCCTGGCGGACAAATGAATTCTCTCTAAACTCCGGCGTTCATGCCAGGATGTGGGAATTCATATTTCGCGAATAAAAGTTTAAGTTTTTTCAAGGCGCGGTTTTCTAGCCGCGAATATATGATATGAATATTCATCCCAGCGCGGTGATATCCAAGAAAGCAAAACTGGCCGATGATGTCATTATCGGGCCGGGCACTGTCGTTACCGACGACGTTACTATCGGCAAGGGCTGTGTCATCGGCGCGCATTGCGTAATTGACGGTAATACCACGATAGGCCAGCGCTGCAGGATATTTACCGGAGCGATAATAGGCAGTATCCCGCAGGACCTCAAATACAAGGGAGAGAAAACCCTCCTCCAGATAGGGGACGACAATATTATCCGTGAATATTGCACTCTTAATGTAGGTACTATTGAGAGCGGAAAGACGGTGCTTGGCAACGGCAATCTTCTCATGGCGTATTCCCATATCGCTCACGATTGCATCGTCGGTAACGGTTGTATTATCGCCAATAACGGGACCCTGGCCGGCCATGTCACGGTAGAAGATAAGGCGGTAGTGGGCGGGTTGGTGGCGATACACCAGTTTGTAACGGTGGGCAAGCTTTCGATAATCGGCGGGTGTTCCAAGGTCGTCCAGGATGTGGTTCCTTTTGCCACCTGCGACGGCCATCCGGCGAAGATATTCGGGTTAAATCTCATAGGCCTGAGGCGGGCGGGAGTAAGCTCGGCGGATATGAAGATCCTGGGCCATGCTTTTAAAATATTGTTCAATTCCGGGCTTTCGATAAAGCACGCTACAGAAGAGATCCAATCTCAGGCAAGTTCATCCTCAGAAGTGGCATACCTCGTTGATTTTATCAAGAATTCCCAAAGAGG
>JAQTUY010000162.1 GCA_028707105.1 Candidatus Omnitrophota bacterium
GAAGTCGCTCCGATGTCAACTACAGCGCCCGCAACAGGCACACAGGCAGCGCCCGTAATGACAGGTGCGCCTACTACGGCATCAGCTACAGTCGGGATGCCTGAAGAAGGCATATCTTTGCCTCCGCAGGGTCCTTATAAGCCTACTAACGAAGAGATCCAAATAGCTTTGAAGAACGCGGGGTACTATGCCGGCGAAGTGGACGGCAAAGTCGGCCCGAAGACTAAAAAGGCGATCGAGGATTTCCAGGCGGCTAATAATCTGAAAGTGGACGGCAAAGTCGGCCCGAAAACATGGGGCCTCTTAAGCGCGTATCTTACGTCCGTATCCGAGCCTATGCCGGCGGGTACTATCAGATAGCCTTACTTGAAAAGCCCGTTTTTTTGTGTTATATTTTTAGTGCCGATAAAGGTAAACCCGTTGAAAGGCGGGGACGCAAAGCCACAGACCTAAGTTGAGCCGGTGCCCGAGTTTGCAAGGGGTATCCTGGGCGAATACGGTGCGGTAGTTAAAGGCTCAAGATGGTGGCTGGGCTGCCGAAGGTGCGCGACAAACAAACTTCTCGCGCGGCCTTTATCGGCGGGTATATTAAGCTACCCCGCTCTTTTGCACGAAAGGGCGGGGTTTTTTTTATGCCTTGTTTAGGCGTCTTAGGCGTGTTATAATCTGACCTTAATGATAAACGAATTTCCAAAAGATTTCTTATGGGGCGCCGCTGTTTCATCCTACCAGACTGAAGGCGGCAATACCCATTGCGACTGGCACGAATGGGAAAGGCAGGGGCATGGAAAGGAGCCCAGCGGCCAGGCGTGCAGGCATTATGAACTCTACGAGAAAGACTGGGACCTGGCGGCAGACTTAAAGCTTAATTCCCTGCGCCTCTCGGTTGAATGGAGCCGTATTGAGCCGCAGGAGGGGCAGTTCGACCAGAAGGAGATCGAACATTATGTGGATGTGGTGCGCTCTTTAAAAAAGCGCGGGATAGAACCGCTACTCACCCTGCATCATTTTACAAATCCCCTCTGGCTGAGCAAGCGCGGGGGTTGGCTTCATCCCAGGGCTCCCGTATATTTCCGCCGTTTTACCGAGAAGATAGTCCCTTTCTTAAGCCCGTATGTGCGCTATTGGGCCACCATAAATGAGCCGAACGTCTATGCTTATTGCGGCTATGTGGAATGCAAATGGCCTCCCCAGGAGAGATCCTGGATAAAAGCGGTCATGGTCCAGGATAATTTTATGCGCGGCCACGTTGAGGCCTACCGCGCCATCAAAAAGATCTACTCAGTCAATAAATTGCCCAGCCCGATGGTCAGCCTCGCCCAGCATTTACGCGGCTTTCTTGCTTCGGGCAGTAATCCGGTCCATCACTTAAGGGCCAGGTTCAACGACTACTTTTTCAATTTCCGGTTCCTGGATACGGTCACGCAGCTCAAGACCATGGATTATATCGGGGTTAATTATTATACCTGCGAATTTTTCCCTCCCCTTAAAAAAGAATTTCCCGTAAACAATCTCGGATGGCAGATCTATCCGGAGGGGCTGTTCCTTCTGCTTTTACGTTTGAAGCGTTATAAACTGCCCGTGATGGTGCTGGAGAACGGGATCTGTACCGATGACGATAAAAAAAGGCAGGAATTTATCCGGGAGCATATCAGTAGCGTCAAGCAGGCGATGCTCCGGGGGGTAAATGTAACCGGTTATTTTTACTGGTCGCTTATCGATAACTTTGAATGGGAGCAGGGTTTTGGCCCCCGTTTTGGCTTGATCGAAGTAGATTATTCGACTTACCAGCGCCGCGTCCGCGAAAGCGCCCTTAAGTATTCCGAGGAAATATGCAGAAACCGTCCCTCTTAAAGAGCGTCCCATTATTCAGCGGCTTGTCTTCCCGTCAATTAAAGGTGATCGGCAGCTACTGTAAGACTGTGCGCTATAAGAAGGGCGAAGTCATCTATAAAGAAGGCGATGCCCCCAATGGTTTTTTCTGCGTTTTATCCGGCCGGGTGATGGTTTATACCCGCGATAATTCCGGCAGGGAGACCGCCCTTGAATATTTACACCGCGGAAAATACTTCGGGATCATCTCTCTTCTGACCAAGGAACCGCATTCGGTTACTACCAAAGCCATCAATGACGCCGAGATACTCAAGATAGGTAAAGACGATTTTGAATTCCTGCTAAAAAAAATACCGCGCCTTACCCTTGACCTGAGCCAGACCCTCGGCCGCAGGCTCAAGAACAAGGATTTCCACCAGAAGATAATCTTTGAGAGCATGGTCCTTTCGGTGTTCAGTTCTTACCCGCGCGCCGGAAGAACGGTGTATTCTTTCAATTTAGCCGGCGGGCTGCGCCGTGAGACCGGAAAGTCGGTCATCCTCCTTGAATTGGGCTTAAAGGATAAGAAACGCGGCCTGCCCGCGCAGTGGGGGGTCTCGAAATACAGCATCCTGAATTTAAACGCCCCGGCGTTCAACCCGCACCAATTTAAGAAATACCTGCTTAAAAATCAGGACGGGGTGGAGTTGTTATGCCTGGCTTATCTTCCGGACAGCGAGTCTTCGGTGCAGAACCTGCTGGCGATATTAAGCCTGCTGGTCAACGACTATCACTATATCGTCCTTGACCTTCCCAGCCATACCGACAACACGGTCGTCCGGGTGCTTAATCAGTCCGACCATATCCATCTTATCTCAAGCCCCGATGGGGCGGATCTTAAAAAAACCGGGAAGTTGATCCTCAGGTTAAAAGAAGACTTTAACTTTGCCCATGATAAGATCAAGGTCATCATCAATGAATACAAGGAATCCGTATTTCTTCCTTCTCAGGAAATAAAGATGCTCGATCATCCTATTTTTGCCACCTTGCCGCGGATAGAAAGCCCGGTTGCCCTGGATTACACCCGCGCGGTCCGGCGTATCTGCCGTCAGGTCGGGGATTGCACCGTGGGCCTGGCTTTAGGGGTGGGAGGGGCGTACGGTTTTTGCCATATCGGGGTGTTAAAAGTCATTGAGGAAGAAAAGATCCCCATTGATATAATCTCGGGCTCCAGTATCGGAGCGCTGATGGGCAGCCTTTGGGCTATCGGCATATCCTCGCAAGAGATATTGGAAGTAGCTAAGGAATTCGCCAAACCGAATTTTTTCCTGAGCCTTATCGATCTGACCTTCCCATACATGGGCTTTATCAAGGGCCGGAAGCTTTCCCGCTTCTTAGGTAAATACCTCGGCAATAAGACCTTTCAGGACGTCAAACTCCCTTTAAGGATAATCGCCAGCGACATTAAGAAGAAAGAGGCGGTGGTCATCGAGCAGGGGAACCTCTTGGACGCGGTAATGGCCAGCTGCGCCATACCGGGGGTGTTCTATCCTTTCAGGAAGCTTGAGGATTTTCTGGTCGATGGCGGCATATTCTATCCCCTGCCGACCGAAATCCTGACATCGACAGGAAC
>JAQTUY010000163.1 GCA_028707105.1 Candidatus Omnitrophota bacterium
CCTATGAGGTTTGCGCGGAAAGCTTTGCCCAGGCAATACGCACAGCCCCTCCATTAGAACAGGAAGAGAATTTCCTGACCAGGCTTACGGGTATAGCCGTAGCCAAAAGCCGCAACGTCAAGACCATCCCGGATTTTGAGGGGTTCGACCTGCTGGATGCCTCCGAAACAGATAAAGCCCCTTTGCGCATCGTGTTAAGTTCCCTGTTGAAGTTGGATTTTGATTCAAAGGCGGCGATACTCTTGCGCTCCCAGCTCTGTTTTTCTTATAAGGATATCGCTTCTATCATGCGGATTTCCGAGAGTAACGCCAGGCATATGACGACCCAGGCCAAGATCCTGCTTCGGCAGAAGATCGAGGAAATGATAAGCTATGCGGAACGAGATAAAAACCAATTGTGATTACGTCAAAGCGCAATTAAGGCCTTTTCTGGATGACGTGCTGATGGAAGGCGAGCGCGCCGCGTATTGCGCGCATCTTAATACATGCCAGAAGTGTAATGATTACGTGCGTTCCGTCGGTTCTTTTACAAATCAAATATGGAAGCTGGGAAAGGTCAAGGTTCCCGGCGACCTGACTTCGACCATACTTTATAGGCTGGCTCATGCCAGCCGGGAAGCCCAGGCTCCTCTGTTAACATTATCGCGCCGGCAGGTAGCTGTGGGCGTTACCCTTATTTTGCTGGCAGCCTTGATATTGACCACAGCCGGTTACTTTAAGGCCCAACGCCGCGCCGCAGCCGCGCGTAAAAATACGATCGTAGAAGTGGTGCCGGTCCCCGGGAACAATGTCAGGACGCAGGCCTTCTTTGAACAGCCGGAGGAAGATACATATGGCCGGATCACGGTTGAAGAGGGCATGGTTGAAGAAGAGGTAGTCGTAGAAGAGGCTCTTCCTGCCGTTCAAAAGCCCGCGGAAACGCCCCGGCCGCGATATAATGCCGTGGCGCTTGACAATAAGGGGGCGCTACATTGGCATTTTAAATATCCTGAGCCCCGCATGGCAAAGCTGTCAAATGTCTTAAGCGCTATGGATATCAAGCCGGATTATGAAGGCAAGAACGCGGTAGCCTTCATTATCAGCGGAGAAAAAGCCGAGCGGCTTCTTGAACAGCTTTTGGCCAATGCCAGGGGCGCGTCTTCTTTTGCTGATTTTACGCCGGATGTTATGACCTATTTTGACAAGAATTACCCCGTGTCTATTTATCTGGAGGGGAGAGAAACACATACCCTCCATTGGCATATTGATCGTTTATTGCCTGAGAAGAGGCCCGGTTTATTCGAGGTGATCAGGGAGCTCGGAGGGTTTATTGATTATGAATCAGGCAGGTTCATGGTTTTTTCTATTTCTGACCAGCAGCTGGAGAATCTCAAGCGGCGCATCCAGGCGATGAGGGTTATTGTTTCCGAATATGGCTCCGCGCAAGAGGGAGAGAAAATTTTAAGCAGCGGTCCGGTGACCGTATCAGTTTATTTTGTCAAATAAGGAGCCGTAATGCCGAGAGTCATGATCGTAGATGATGAAAACCATATGAGGGAACTTCTCAAGAGAGCTTTTGTTAAAGAGGGCTATGATGTTGTCAGCGTGCCCAGCGCCGCGCAGGCATTGGAATTGGTCTTTAAAGAACCTTTTGACGCCATGCTTTTAGACGCCAGGCTGCCGGGTGAATCCGGCATTTCGGTATTAAAAAAGGTGCGGGGATACCAGAAAAAGATACCCGTAGTCATCTATTCGGGATTTCTCACGCCCGAGCTTGAACAGGAAGCCAGGGAAGCCGGGGCAAATGAGGTTTTTAGCAAGGATCTGGATGCTTCTCAGCTGGTAACGCAGATCGGCAAGATCATCAAGGCTAAAGACCGCATATTCCAGGCGTCTGTGGAGCCGGGGAAGAAAATACTTCTTGTTGTCGATGATGAGCAGGGGATCCGCCGTATCTTGAAGGAATTTTTCAGCCGTAAGGGGTATGTGGTCCTGGAAGCGCAGAATGGGGAGCAGGCAATCGAACTGGCGCGCGCCGAGAAAATATCGGCGGTATTATTGGATATCAGGATGCCCGGGATGGACGGTCTAAAGACTTTGGAAAAACTTATGCAGATCAAGCCTGATCTTGGCGTGGTAATGTCCACCGGCGTAGAAGATGATGAACAGATCAAGAAGGCCTTAGAGTTGGGCGCGTATAGTTATGTCTTGAAGCCTTACGATTTTATGTATCTTGAGCTGGTAGTCTTATCAAAGCTGACCATCGCTGAAAGCGAATGAGGCGCGGAATGAGAAAACGGGCTTTTACCCTTGTTGAACTGATAGTCGTCATTGCCGTTATCGGCATTTTAGCCGCGATTATCGCGCCTAACGCGTTTAAAGCTATTGAAAAGTCAAAGATAGCGCGAGCGGCAGAAGATATCCGCGCCATCCGCGGCGCGTCAATGGGCTATTACGCCGATACCGGAAGCTGGCCGATGCTGGGCATAGGAGATGCCAGGCGGGCCTCCGGGATGGGCTTTTTAAACGATAACGACGGTAACGGTAATCCGGTTTGGGGATGGAACGGCCCGTATCTGGATAAGTGGCCCCGTAACCCGTGGGGCAGTTCTGCTTCGGCGTACACCAACCTGTATTACTGGGACGCGGACCTCTCGGGTGATGATAACGGCAATGGTATCACGGGCGAGGCCCAGGTGATCATGTTCAACGTGCCGCGTAAAAGCGCCCTGACGCTGGACTCATCTTATGATAACGGCAGCTTGCTGGGGGCGGACGTGGGCAATATTTACCAGAACCAGGTCGTTTCCGGCGCCAGCGCGACCATTGACCCCGTTACTATCAATTGGATGATCAAGGAGCCTGTCCAATAGATAAAGAAACCGCGCTCTCGATCTATTATGAGGCGATTGGCTGGTGCCGGGGCAAAAGTTGGCTGGTCCGGCCGCCTTTCCTGCTTTTATTTCTTTACCTTTTAGTCAGGTACCTGCAAGTCCCCCGGTATTGGAATGTCCTTTCTGATCTGAACCTCGGTTTACATGAGTTAGGGCATTATGTCTTTTCATTTTTCAGATGTTATGGCTGTTATGGAATATGAGGGATAATAATGGAAAGTGATATTAAACGGGATCTGGGTGAACAGCCGCTGGCCGGGGTGATGGCCGCGCACGGATTGAAAGCTCATGATCTGGTGAGCAGCTCAAGTGAACAGATCACGCATAAGATGGTCGCCCGCGCCGTCAAAGGCAGGCGCTTGACCCCCAATGTCCGATCCAAGATCCTGCTCGCCCTTAATAAAGCCGCGGGAAAGTCTTATTCCCTCCGGGACCTTTTTAATTATTAGCCGGCGCGTGCGTTTTTTAAAAAATT
>JAQTUY010000164.1 GCA_028707105.1 Candidatus Omnitrophota bacterium
AATTGGCCTTTAGATACGCGGTGCGGTAAGAGATTATCGCGTATGCCGCGCTATGGCTGCGGTTAAAACCATACCCGGAAAAATACTCGATAAAACCGAATATCTTATTGGCGATAGCCTCGCTGATACTGTTCTTGACGCAGCCGGTAACAAAATTCTTACGCTCCTTCTCCATGACCTCGGGATTCTTTTTGCTCATGGCCCGGCGTAAAAGGTCCGCTTTGGCCAGGCTGAAACCTGCCAGCTCAGAGGCTATCCGCATGATCTGCTCCTGATAGACCATGATCCCGTAAGTCTCGTTCAATATGGGCTCGAGCTTCTTATGGTCGTATTTTATCGGAACGCGCCCGTGTTTACGCTGGATAAAATCATCAAGCATGCCCGAACCCATGGGGCCCGGGCGGTACAAGGCCACTAAAGCTATCATATCCTCAAAACGCGAAGGCTGCAATTTACGAAGCAGATCACGCATGCCCGAACTTTCTATCTGGAACACCCCCATGGTCGAAGCGGCGCAGAGCAGCTTGAATGCCGCCGGATCATCCAGCGGCAGCTCGTCCATTTTCAGGTCAACGCCGTGCCTCTTCTTGATGATCTTAACCGCCTGGTCGATGACCGTGAGCGTGCGCAGCCCCAGAAAATCGACTTTCAGCAGCCCGATCTTTTCCAGCGACCCCATGCTATAGCCGGTAGAGATCTTATCATCCCCGCTTTTAAACAGGGGCGCGTAATCGGTAAGCATGGTATCGGCGATGACTACGCCGGCGGCGTGGACGGAGGCGTGCCTGTTCAATCCTTCCAGCGACATGGCGATGTCGACGAGCTTGGTCACCTGCAGGTCGTTCTTATAAAGGTTCTTAAGCTCGGCTTCGCTTTCCAGGGCGTCCTTAAGATGGATATCCGGTTCAGCGGGGATCATTTTAGCTATTTTATCCACGTCGGCATAAGCCATGCCCATTACCCTGCCCACGTCACGGACTACGGCCCGGGCCTGCATCGTGCCAAAGGTTATTATCTGGGCCACGTTCTCCCGGCCATATTTCTGAGTGACATAATCAATGACCTCCTGGCGCCGCTCATAACAAAAATCTATGTCGATATCGGGCAGGCTGATGCGCTCGGGATTTAAGAATCTTTCAAAAAGCAGGCCGTATTTAAGGGGATCGATATCGGTTATGCCGAGCAGATAGCTTACCAGGCTTCCGGCGGCGCTGCCTCTCCCCGGCCCGACCGGAATATGGTTTTTCTTGGCGTAATGGATAAAATCCCAGACTATCAGGAAATAACTTATAAAACCCATCTGGCCGATGGTCTTTAATTCGTGCTCCAGGCGGGTGTTTATCTGGGGAGTGATCTCATTAAATCTTCTCCCGGCGCCCTGGACGCAAAGCTCCTTTAAAAACACTTCCTTGCTTTTTCCGTCAGGGAGCTGATACCGGGGCAGATGCACCTTGGTAAAATCCAGCTCCAGGTTGCAGCGGTCCGCGATATCCAGGGTCGCCTTCAGGGCCTGAGGGCAATACTTAAATAATTCCTTCATCTCCTGCGGGCTTTTAAAATAGAATTCCTGCGTCTGGAAGCGCATCCGGTTGGGATCATCGAGGGTGGTCTGGGTCTGGACGCATAATAAAGCTTCATGGGCGCCGGCCTTATCCCGGCTCAAATAATGCACGTCGTTTGACGCGGCAAGGGGGACAGAAAGTTCCTGGGCTATCTTAAGCAGGCCCTGGTTCACTGTCGCCTGGTTCGCGATACCATTCTCCTGCAATTCCAGATAGAAATTCTCTTTTCCCAGGATCTGCAAATAATCATCCGCCACTTTAAGGGCGTCGTTAAAACGGTTATTCTGGATCAGGGTGGGTATCTCGCCCTTCAAGCAGGCTGAGAGGCCGATAAGGCCCCGGGAATGTTTAGAGAGGATATCTTTGTCGATGCGCGGCCGGTAATAAAACCCTTCCAGGTAGCCGGAAGAGACCAGCTTCATCAGATTAACGTAGCCTTCTTCATCGCGGGCAAGAAGTATCAGGTGGTGCGCCGCGTCTTCTATCCCCTGAGAGGTCTTATCCAGGCGGCTCCCCGGCGCTACGTAGACTTCGCATCCGATTATGGGTTTGATGCCGGCTTTCTGAGCTTCAAGATAGAATTCGATCGCCCCGAACATATTGCCGTGATCGGTTATGGCCAGCGAATCCATCTTATATTGTTTGGCTAATGCCAGCAGTTCAGGTATACGGCAGGCGCCGTCCAAAAGGCTGTATTGGGTATGGATATGTAAGTGGACAAATTCAGAATGGGGCATTTTTTAAAATGCGGTCAGGATTATTTACTTATTCCCACTCGATCGTTGCCGGAGGCTTGGAGCTTATGTCATAGACAACGCGGTTTACGCCTTTCACTTCGTTAATGATACGATGGGCGACCTTATCCAGCAATTCCGGGGACAGCTTAGCCCAGTCAGCGGTCATCCCGTCCTGGCTTTCCACGCAGCGTATCGCGATAACATTCTCATAGGTGCGGGTATCCCCCATTACTCCGACGCTCTTGATCGGGAGCAAGATGGCAAAAGACTGCCATACCTGTAAATAAAGATTGGCGCTCCTGATCTCTTCTATCAGACGCTTGTCTACTTCGCGCAGGATCCTTAAACGCTCCTCGGTCACGTCGCCGATGACCCGGATACTTAAACCCGGACCCGGGAAAGGCTGACGGTAAATAATAGTATCCGGCAAGCCCAGATGCCTGCCGATCTCCCTTACCTCGTCCTTAAAAAGCTCGCGTAAAGGCTCGATGAGCTTGAGTTTCATATGCAAAGGCAGTCCGCCGACATTATGATGGCTTTTAATACAGGCCGAGGGAGAGCCTATCGGCGAGGTAGACTCGATAACATCCGGATAGAGAGTGCCCTGGGCAAGGAACTCCGCTCCTTTTACCTTTTCCGCTTCTTCCTCAAAGACCCGGATAAACTCCTCACCGATGATCTTGCGCTTTTGTTCCGGATCGGTTACGCCTTTTAATTTATCCAGGAAGCGTTTGCTTTTATCCACGCAGGAAAGGTTTAAATGGTACATACCGTCAAAAGTCTTCTCAACCTGCTGAGCTTCATCCTTCCTGAGCAAACCGTTATCTATAAAAATGCACTTTAAATTTTTGCCTATTGCCCGGTTTACCAGGATCGCGCAAACGGAAGAATCAACCCCTCCGCTCAGGCCCAACACCACTTTTTTATCGCCCACGGTCTTTTTTATTTGCGCGATGGATTCATTGATAAAGGACTGCATGGTCCAGCGCCCCACACAGCCGCATACCCTGAACAGGAAATTCCCCAGTATTTTATCGCCTTTAGAAGT
>JAQTUY010000165.1 GCA_028707105.1 Candidatus Omnitrophota bacterium
CGCCGGGTAATGGAATTTTTATTCAGGGAGGCAAGTTGGAAGGTAGAATAAAGGAGGGTATAATGGAGACAAAAATGCAGACCTTGGTTCCCATGGTTATTGAGCAGACCTCAAGAGGCTATGAGAGAGCTTATGATATTTATTCCCGCCTGCTTAAGGACCGCATAGTCTTTATCGGAACGCCCATCGATGATTATGTGGCGAACCTGATCATCGCCCAGATATTGTTCCTGCAGATGGAAGATATGGGCAAGGATATAAATGTCTATATCAATTCTCCGGGCGGCTCGGTTACTGCGGGGCTGGCCATTTATGATACTATGCAGTTTGTAAAATGCGACATAGCTACTTATTGCGTGGGCCAGGCTTCCAGTATGGGCGCGCTGCTGCTTTGCGCGGGCGCCAAAGGCAAGCGCCAGGCTCTGCCGAACTCCCGGATCATGATCCACCAGCCGTGGGGCGGAGTCCAGGGCCAGGCCGAAGATATATCGCGTCACGCCCAGGAAATTTTAAAGATGCGCGATAAGATCAATGAAATAATTTCGCACCATACGGGCCAGACGCTGGAGAAGGTAAAGAAGGATTCGGACCGGGATTATTTCATGTCCGCTGAAGAAGCTAAAGCTTACGGCCTGGTTGATGAAGTGATTGTGCCGCAGAAGAAGAAATAGGGTTTAATTATTAATTAATGTATGTTGAGGAGGATCAACCGATGAGGAAGAATTACTTATTGACACCGGGGCCCACGCCTTTACCGCCGGAGGTCCGCGCGGCCATGGCCCGCCCGATCATTCACCACCGTACCCCGCAGTTCCAGGCAGTTTTAAAAGAGGCTGCCGAGGGATTGAGGTATGTATTCCAGAGCAAAAATGACATTTTTATCCTGGCTTCTTCAGGTACCGGCGCGATGGAAGCGGCGGTAATAAATATCCTTTCCTGCGGCGATACAGCCCTGGTTGTCCAGGGAGGTAAATTCGGCGAGAGATGGACTGAGATATGCCAGGCTTACGGGATAAATGCCGAAGTCCTGGATGTCGAATGGGGCAAGGCAGTTGACCCGGCAGAGCTGGAAAAAAGATTAAAGGCCAATCCTAAAATAAAAGCAGTGTTTACTACTCTTTGCGAAACTTCTACCGGCGTAGTTAATGATATCGCTGCTTGCGGCCGCCTGGTCAAAGATACTCCGGCAGTGCTGGTGGTTGACGCTATCAGCGGCCTGGGCGCGATCGATCTAAAGGCCGATGAATGGTCCTGCGATGTCGTGGTCTCGGGCTCACAGAAGGGGCTCATGCTTCCCCCGGGTTTAGGTTTTATATCCGTAAGCCCCAAGGCAGCTAAGTTGATCGAGGGTTCCAAAAGCCCGCGTTATTATTTTGATTTGAGAAAAGCCAAGAAAGCTTTTGATAAGACGGATACCCCGTTTACTCCGGCGATCACTTTAATTATCGCCCTTAACGAGGCGCTTAAAATGATCAAACAGGAGGGGCTGGATGCGGTTTTCGCCCGGCACAGGAAGCTGGCGGATGCGACCCGGCAAGCGGCCAAGGCTTTGGGCCTGGAATTATTCGCTCCGGAAGCAGGTTCAGACGTGGTAACTTCGGTCAAAGTCCCTGCGGGGATAGACGGAGAAAAGCTGGTTAAAACCATGCGCGATACTTACGGCGTAACCATAGCCGGAGGCCAGGCAGAATTAAAAGGCAAGATCTTCCGTTTCGCGCACATGGGTTTTATCGAGGAATTTGATATTATCGCAGGTATTTCCTGCTTGGAAAAGGTCCTGGCTCAGATGGGGTATAAGTTTCAGATGGGCGCGGGAGTTAAAGCGGCAGAAGAAATATTTTTAAAATAATACTTTGTAAGGAGTTAACCATGATTAAAATTTTGATCAGCGACCCGTTGTCGGATGAGGGCTTAAAGATCCTCAAAGAAGTTAAAGAATTCCAGGTGGATGTGAAAACGGATTTAAAACCCGAGGAGCTAAAGAAAGTTATCAAGGATTATGACGCCCTTTTGGTCAGGAGCGCGACCAAAGTTACCGCGGATATAATCAACGCTGCCGCCAAACTAAAAGTAGTTGGACGCGCTGGTGTCGGGCTGGATAATGTAGATTTGAACGCCGCGACCCAAAAAGGCATTATTGTTATGAATACTCCGGCGGGCAATACTATTTCCACTGCGGAGCACGCGGTCAGTATGATCCTTTCGCTCTCCAGGAATATCCCCCAGGCAAATGCTTCCACCAAGAAAGGCGAATGGAAACGTTCTAAATTCATGGGCGTGGAGCTTTACGGCAAGGCTTTAGGTATAGTCGGTTTTGGCAGGATAGGAAGAGAAGTGGCTAAAAGGGCTTTATCTTTCGGCATGCGAGTTTTGGCGTATGATCCGTTCTTATCGCGGGAAATCGCCGAGGCATTAGGGATCAAAGTAGTGGAATTAAAAGAGTTGTTTGAGCAATCCGATTATATTACGGTGCACACTCCTTTAACCGATGAGACGCGGCATATTATCTCCGCCGCGCAATTTGCCTTGATGAAAAAAGGAGTGCGGATTATTAATTGCGCCAGGGGCGGTATTGTTGATGAGCAGGCGTTGATCGCCGCGATAAAAGAAGGAAAAGTTGCCGGCGCAGCCTTGGATGTTTTTGAAAAAGAGCCTCTGACCGCCGATTCCGAACTTTTAAAACTGGATAATGTTATTGTCACTCCGCATCTGGGCGCATCTACCGAGGAAGCCCAGGTTAATGTTGCGATTGAAGTGGCTGAAATTGTGCGCGACGCTCTTTTGGACAGAGGCATACGCAATGCCGCCAACTACCCCTGCCTGGAAGCGGAGGTCTGCAAGATGCTTAGCCCCTATATCGTCCTGGCGGAGAAAATCGGGGCCTTCGCCGCCCAGTTGGCCGAAGGAAGGTTCCAGGAGATAGATATAAGTTACAGCGGAGAAATTGCCGCTTATGATTTAAGCCCGTTGACCATGGCGCTATCTAAAGGATTGTTATCCCCGATATTAAAAGAAACCGTTAATTTCATCAACGCAGTTTCTTTAGCTAAAGAAAGAGGGATTAAGATCAAAGAAGCCAAATCTTCCAAAGAAGAAGAGTTTGTTAACCTGATCAAGCTGGCCTTAAAGACGGATAAAGGCACGCGCACGGTCTGGGGCACGCTTTCCGGGAATAAACAGGCCCGGATCGTTAAAATAGACGAATATTACGTAGAGCTTTATCCCGTCGGTGAAATGATCTATATTGAGAACTGGGACCGGCCGGGTTTGATCGGCAGCCTGGGTACTGTTTTGGGTAAACATGATATTAATATCGCGGCGATGACTT
>JAQTUY010000035.1 GCA_028707105.1 Candidatus Omnitrophota bacterium
CCGATCTGCCTGCCCATAAACCCGAGCAACTCAATATCTTTTGTGGTGTAAGGCTGCAAATTCTCCTTCTTGCCTATGCCGATCAAGGCATTGACCTGACCTTCCGTAATAACCGGTATCAACACCTCCACGGCATTCTGACTAAAGAAAGCGAGCGCGCTTTCCTTGATCAGCCCATATTGCGGGTCAACCTCAACCTGTTCCCTTTCCAGGACTTTCTGGATCTGGTTCATCCACTGGCTTAAGGGGTTATCAGGACTTAAAACGGCTGTCTTTTGCTTTTCCTGGCTCAAGAGCTGGTCGTAACCAATACTGCCTGCCTCGGTATAATCCATCTGCCCGGGCTGTTGGACCAGGATCAAGCCGTTGCGGATATAAAGCACGTCCTTTAATTCTTTAAATAGCCTATCCGCGATATTGTGAATATCCAGCTCGCTGCCTACCCTTTGGCCGATTTCGCTTAAAACCTGATAGTAGTCGTATTTCTTACGGCGAAACGCGTGGTCGACGTGGGGCTTGAGCTTATTATAGTATAAAACAAACAGGAAAAGGACCGCGCCTTCCAAAACCAGCAAGGCCATATTATTCAACTGCTCGATAGGCTGCCTTGCTAAGACCTTTAATAACGCTACAGGCAGAACTAATAATACTAAAACGATGAACCAGAGAAGCGTCCGGTGTATGACCGTATCGATTTCGAGCATTTTATAACGGATGACCGCGTAAGTCATAAATAACGCCATAGGAATGGCGAATATCCAGCCAAAAGGATACATTTCCCATACCCCGTACTTCTGGATAAAATCCAGGCTGCACATGGCTGCGCAACCGTAAGCCGCCAGCATATATTTGGTCTGCCCTCTTTCCAGAGAAGTCAGGTCTTTCCTCAGGAAGTTCCTAAGTAAAAGCCAGAACACCCTGAAGCAGACAAAATACCATATCACCAGCGAAAGCGGGTGCAGCGGACCGGCCTTGGAATAGAACCCCCAGTAATGCTTACTGGCGTCCAGGAAATACGGCGTAAATACAAAAAATGGAAGAAAGACGATGACAAAAGCCCAGACCCAGCGGACATATTTTCTCTCATTTTCTAACTTCAGGAATACCGCGGTAAAATGATACCAGAAGGGAGCGACAAGAAAGACGGAAGTACAGGCGATCCGGGCGAAGACATAGGCTACTTTATCGCTTTGAGTAGAATAGCAAATGGTGTAAGCAAACAGCCAGTTAAAAACCATGAGGACGAATACGGAAAAGAGGACGTTAATGGGGGATTTTCTGTTTTTAAAATAGATGAAAAGGGAGAGAAATAAAAACCCGATACAGGCTATTCCTGTAGGCACTGAATACCAGCTGAACTTAAACATTCGCGCCTCCTAGTTGTGTTGGTTCACAAAAGATTAAGCACTTGCGCGCTCAAAAGATAGCGACCCCAACGGGATTTTTAGTGAGCAGATGATTTACGGAGTTCGAAGGACAACGTAAATCATAGGCCGAAGGCCGTCTGCGAACTAATCCCGCTGTCGTGCTTGTTCCTGCCGCCAGCGGGAGAACCCGTTTCTCCCTTTGAGAGAATTGGGCGGCTAAAAAATGGCGACCCCAACGGGATTTGAACCCGTGTCGAGAGCTTGAAAAGCTCTTGTCCTAACCAGGCTAGACGATGGGGTCGAGAGCGCATATTATACCACGATTTCGGTCCTGGAGTATTTTTTTTTGATCACGCCGCTTCCATCACCACTAAAGTGATATCGTCATACTGGGGGCGTGTTCCGACAAATAAATTCACTTCCTCTTTAATACCTTGTATCAACTCATTTGCCGACTTATAACTGTGCCTATGGAAGGATTCTCTAAGGCGCTCCAGGCCGAACCTTTCACCGTAGCCGTCTTCCGCCTCGGTCACGCCGTCTGTATACAGTAATATCTTGTCGCGCGGCGCCAATACTATCTGTCTTTCTTCCAAAAAATTATCGATATTCTCTATCATACCCAGCATAAAGCCGCCGCTGGTGACGACCTCTACCGTTCCCCGCCCACCGGAAAGATCCGCTTGCCGCCCAGCCCTGCATATCAGAATATGCTCGTGCCCGGCAGATGAATAAGTAAGGGTCTTGGCATTGGGCTGCCATGACAAATACAGCAATGTCATGAACTTCTGGCCGCCTATCTGCCTGTAAAGAAACTTGTTGGCACGAAGAAGTATATCCTTGGGCGAAAATCCTTCTTCGGTGAGATTCTGAATGGTGGCCTTGACCATGGACATTAACAGGCCCGCTCCAACGCCTTTGCCGGAGACGTCGCCGATTATAATCGCCAGTTTTTCTTCTTCGGGCTGGAAGATAAAATCATAGTAATCTCCGCCTATCTCCTTCGCGGGCAGGGTTAAGCCCTGAATGCTCAAATTCCTGACCGAGGGCATTTCCTGGGGAAGAAGGCTCATCT
Source organism: Candidatus Omnitrophota bacterium (assembly GCA_028707105.1). The sequence continues at coordinate 2,443 of JAQTUY010000035.1, forward strand.
GTATCTGCCTGCCCATCTTCATTTCTTCGTCCATCCGCTCTTTTTCCAACAGGTCCTCATGATGCAAGGCGTTGTAAACCGTTACGCCCGCCTCATGGCCGAGTTTCCTGAGCAATTCGAGGTCTTTTATTGTATAGGCCTGCAGGCTTTCTTTCTTGCCTAATCCCAGGATGGCGGTAACTTTGTTTTCAAAGATAAGCGGAACAATAAGCTCCAGTTCCTGCTCCTGAAAAAGAGCCATCGCTTCCTGTTTTATAGGCAGGTATTGAGGATCGATATCAACCTGCTCTTTTTCAAGTATATTCTGCCCGCGAGCAAGCCAAATATACACCGGATTGCCGCATTTGATCTCCGCGCGCGCATCGGACAGCTTATTTCTGTCCTCCTTAGCGTATATTTCTACCGCCGCCTGGCGAATACCTTCCGTCTTTTTGTATCCCCGCGCGCCGATAAGGAGGTATTTCTCTTCATGCTCCTCAAGCACATACAATACGCTATTGCGAAGATACATCGCGTCGCATACTTCGGTCAGGAATTGACGGGCAAGTTCTTCAATGTTTATGGTGGCGGCGATCTTTTCGGCCACCCTGCCCAGTATTGTCTGGTAATCATATTTACGGCGGCGGAAGAGATGGTCGATGTGAGGCTGGATCCTGGGATAGAAGAACAGGTATGCATAAACTAAAGTCGTGACCGAAAGAGCCAGCTGCACCCAATTAGAGGCGACCAGAAAAGGATGCAATAAGTACACCACAATACTGATGGGGACAAAGATCACGACCGAGGTAAAGATCCAGAGAACGGTACGGTGCACGACAGTGTCTATCTCCATAAGACGATACCGGATTATGGTATGGCCCACTATCGCGAAAAAGATCGGTCCGGCGAAGAAAACCAGAGGATAAACTATGCCTATGCCGTAGGCGGTCAGATATGAAAGAGCGCCTATGCCCAGGATCAAAAAGGCGATGAATACGTTCTTGATCTGCTGTTTTTCAGAGGGACGGTCTGACTTTCTGTAATGAATATACGCGGTGACTAAAAATGCGCTGGTGATAATCACGGCCCACAACATAAAAAAGTGATAAAACAAGGCGGCCTTGGAATGGACCCCCCAACTATATACGTATACCCCCTTCATGAAAAGTTCGGGCTTAAAAAGCAACAGCAGGATAAAAAATGCGGATATGTAATAGTTAGCTTTCTGGATCTTTCTCTGCAGGTTGGTTTTGATATGACAGAAGATCAGGCCGAACCGGTAAAGTACGGGAAAAAATGACGAGGAGGCCAGATAAACGATCCTATCCCAGAAGCAGGCCAGGGTCTCGTCGTGCGTCGAGAGGACAAAACCCATTCCCAGATATATTATGCCCAAGAAAAATGTATTTAAACTGAAAATGACGTTCTGCGCCGCTTTTTTATTCTTAAAGTAAACAAATCCCCCCAGCAAAAGCAAAATGGCGGCGTTGCAAAACACCATTATCGACCAAACAGTGAACTTATAGTTTTGCGGGTCCAGGGCTTGCATATTATTTGCGTCCGGCATTCTTCATCAGGAAGACGCCGGCCGGCATTTTATGGGTAAAATTTTATTTTCCGCGTACCAGCGCACGGTTTCCTCTAATCCATCCTTAAAGTCGGGGCGCTGATAGGTAAAACCGGACTTTTTCAGCTTCTGGTTACTAAAAGTGAAATTATCCATATAAAAGTCCGCCACCTCGGGCCGTAAGCCGTACAGCCACCAGTTATTCAGCGGCGGAATAGACATCATCAATTTGAATACCCACTTGGGCACGTCCAGCAACGGGAACTTTATATTCATAGCCCGGCGCATCATCACGATCGCCTCCCTCTGGGAATAAGGGTGTTCGTCGCAGATGGTATAGATCTGGCCCTGCGTGCCTTCTTTGTCCGCCAGATACTCCGCTGCCGCGGCGACATCGAACACCGAAACAAAATGGATCTTATTCCTGCCGCCGGCGGTAAGCGCGCCCCTGTTGTGGGCAAAAAGATTAAAGGCCACGAACCAGGCATACAGGTTACCCGGGCCATACACCGTAGCGGGACGGATTATCACCACCGGCACACCCTGCTCTTGGTAATATCGCAGGGCGTCTTTCTCGGACTCTGCCTTGGACCATTCATACCAGTTACGCGGATCATCCGCGTAAGGTTCATCTTCCGCGATATTATCCCGCTCCCTGCGGCCCGCCGAGACATAAGCCGTGCTGGAGTAAACGATCTTCTTTATTTTTGTGCCTTTGCAAGCTTCCAGGAGGGTCTTGGTACCCAGGACGTTGGCCTTATAGAGCTCATCCTTGCCGGCCTCTATCGTAAACAGGGCGGCGAAATGAAAAACGTAATCGGCCTTAACTATTTCTGCGGCGTAGGTCTTGCTGTCGGTATAATCCCCCCAGACGATCTTGATGCCGGAGGCGAGGAGGTCTTTATCTTTATTATCTTTTCTCGGGCCGCGGACCAGGGCTGTTACATTGTTTTCCCCGGCCAATGCCAAAGCCAGGTGACGGCCGATAAACCCCGTGGCGCCGGTAAGAAAAATATTCTGCCCTTTTAACATATAACTCCTGCCGGGCTTTTAGTCTTGCGGCTTTAGATAGGTTTGATACTCACTTTACTTTACCGGCAATGATCTCCAGCAGTTTAGCGGCCAGGCCTTCGCGGGTAGCCACCCTGATGATGCGCCTTTGCTGGTCCACAATGAAAGCCCCGTGCCGGCTCCTGGACATCTCGTTTAAGTCATTGACGACTACTATGTCCGCCTGGTTTTTGAGCATGCTTTTATAGCCGATATTGATCAACTCTTCTTCCTTGCTGTCCACCTCAAGCTTGAACTGGACTAAAAAGGTGCCGGGCCCCCATTGTTTTATCTTCTGGATTATTTTAACGGTAGGTTTTAATTTTAAGGTCAGTCTGCTTTTGCCCGAAGGTATCTTGGCGTTGGATTTATTCTCCGGCGTGTAGTCGGCGACCGCGGCGGAATGTATTACCGCGTCATATTTCCCGCTGGCAATCTCCCGGCGCATTAAGCTAAGCAGTTCCTCGAAATAGTGGAATCTTACTACTTCGATCTTTTTCTCGAAAGCCGGCGTAGGGACAAAGCTCCCGGGGCCGAGTAAAACCTTGACCTGCGCCCCCATATCGCAGGCCTTCCTGGCGATAACGCAGCCGGTCCTGCCGGTAAAAATACTGCCCAACACCCGCACCCGGTCTATAGCTACCCAGGTCGGGCCGGCGGTAACTAAGATCTTCTTGCCTACTAAGATTCTCTTGGATTTTTTATTCAGGGTCTACTCCTCTTTGGCGACTACCTTAGCCAGGGATGCCACCGCGTCATCCTTTTCCAGGCTGATCAGGCGCACGCCTTGGGTGTTACGCCCGGTCTTGCGGATATCCTTGACCGCGCAGCGCACCATCATCGCCTGCTTGGTTACAGTCATAACTTCATCCTCTTCGGTAACCGAAGCCATCCCTACGACTGTCCCTATTTTAGAAGTTACCTTAATATTGATGATCCCTTTGCCGCCGCGCGACTGCAGCCTGTATTCATCGAAATCCGTGCGTTTGGCAAATCCTCCCGATGTAACAGTCAAGAGGTACAGTCCGAGCTTCTTGGATTCGGGAGGCACAACTTCCATTCCGATAACTTCATCCTTCTTGCTCAGGCGCATGCCGCGCACGCCCTTGGCCTGCCGGCCCATATCCCTGACCTGTTCTTCTTTAAATTGCACGCTCTTGCCTTCTTTGGTGGCCAACAGTATCTGCTGTTTGCCGTCGGTAAGGCTGGTCTCGATAAGCAAGTCGTCTTTATCTAAGGTGATCCCCACAATGCCTGCCTTGCGCGGGTTGCTGAACGCGGACAGCCGGGTCTTCTTGATCAGGCCCTGCTTGGTGCACATCACCAGATACCTGTCGTCGCTGAATTCCTTCACCGGCACGACCGCGGCCACCGATTCGTCGGAGGCAACGGAAAGCAGGTTCACGATCGCCTTGCCCTTGCTGCTGCGCGAGGCCTCGGGGATCTCATAGGCTTTGAGCCAATAAACCTGGCCCTTGTTGGTGAATACCAAAAGATAATCCTTGGTGGAAGCGATAAAGAGGTGGCGGATAAAGTCCTCTTCCCTGGTCTCCATGGCAGTCACGCCCTTGCCGCCGCGGCGCTGTTTGCGGTATGAAGACGTGGAAAGCCGCTTGATATAACCGCCGTGCGAGATGGTGACGACCATATCCTCTTCGGCGATCAGGTCCTCAATATCGATCTCCTCGACCTGCCCGACGATCTCGGTGCGCCTTTCATCGCCATATTTCTCTTTTAATTCCAGTATTTCGTCCTTGATAATACCCTCGATCTTCTTTTCCGAAGCTAATATGGACCTGTAGATCTCAATCTTTTTGATCAGGTCCAGATACTCGGCTTCCAGCTTATCCCGTTCAAGGCCGGTCAAGCGCTGCAGCTGCATCTCCAGGATCGCCTGGGCCTGCACGTCGGATAATCCGAATTCTTTGATCAACCGCTCTTTGGCTTCCGGGGTATTCTTGGAAGTCTTAATGGTTTTGATGATCTTATCGATATGATCGAGCGCGATCTTTAGCCCCTCTAAGATATGGGCGCGCTTGAGCGCTTTATCCAGGTCAAAAAGCGTGCGCCTGCGGATGATCTCTTTGCGGTGCAGGATATACTGAACGATTATCTGCTTGATATTTAAAACCCTGGGCCGGCCTTCCACTAACGCTAAATTGATTATGCCGAAGGTAACCTCCAGCTGGGTGTGTTTAAAAAGCTGGTTCAAGACTATCTGCGGCTCGGCGTCGCGCTTTAGCTCAAGGACGATCCTGATACCCTCTTTAGCCGACTCATCGCGGATATCGGAAATGCCTTCCATCTTTTTTTCATCAACCAGGTCCGCGATCGCTTCAATAAGCACGCTCTTATTCACCTGATAGGGGATCTCGGTGACAACAATAAGGTCTCTGCCGCCCTTTTGATGCTCGATGGTGGCGCGGCCGCGCAAAGTAAGTTTGCCCCTGCCGGTCAAGTAAGCGCCTTTGATACCCTCCCTGCCGCAGATCATTCCGCCGGTGGGAAAATCCGGGCCTTTTATATACTTCATCAGATCCTTAGGTTCGCAGTCAGGGTTCTCCAAAACATAAACCACTCCGTCCACTACCTCGCTTAAATTGTGCGGGGGCATATTGGTAGCCATACCGACCGCGATACCGGAGGAGCCGTTCACCAGAAGGTTGGGAAGTTTGGCGGGCAAAACCGTGGGCTCGGTCATCGACGCGTCAAAATTGGGCATAAAGTTCACGGTCTCTTTTTCGATATCCGCCAACATCTCGCCCGTTATCGATTCCAGGCGGGCCTCGGTATAACGCATGGCCGCGGCGGAATCGCCATCAATGGAGCCGAAGTTGCCCTGGCCTTCAACCAACGGATAGCGTAAAGAGAAATCCTGAGCCATCCTGACCAGGGTATCGTAAACCGCCACGTCCCCGTGAGGGTGATAGCGGCCGAGAGTATCTCCAACTATACGGGCGCATTTCTTATAAGGCTTATCATGCTCCAGATTCAATTCCTTCATCGCGAATAAAACACGCCGGTGCACCGGTTTTAAACCATCGCGGACATCGGGAAGGGCGCGTCCGACAATTACGCTCATCGCGTAATTAAGGTACGAATCTTTTATTTCCTCTTCAATGTATCTGGATGCGATTTTCTCGTTTTGTGCGTACATTTTTCTCCGTTATATGTCTAGATTCTTCACTTTGTGGGCATTATTCTCAATAAACTCGCGGCGAGGCTCCACTTCATCGCCCATTAGAATGGTAAATGTGTTATCTGCCTCCACTGTGTCCTCAAGCGTTACTTTTAACAAAGTACGCTTTTCCGGATCCATAGTGGTTTCCCAAAGTTGCTGGGGGTTCATCTCACCAAGGCCTTTGTAACGCTGGATGTTCATCCCTTTTTGGGCTTCAGTTTTAACAAAGGCCAAGACCTGTCGTAGGTTATAAAACTCGTAGCTCTGCTTTTTGCCATCTTCCGTAAGCTTATAATTAGCTTTGGGTTTCTTCTCTGTTTTTTTTGCGCCGGCTTCCTGTGGCGCGATGGTGGCAGCGCAAGTCTCAACGTCCAATCCGGCCTTTTCTAATTTATGCAAGAGTTCTTCAATGTCGGCGGCCTCGAATAATTCCAGCACATCTCTCTTGGCCTCCTCATTCTCTTCACCAGTGAGTTTAGAAAGCTCATTATCGTTATAGGCAAAGTGGTCCTGACCCTCCACTTTTACCCTGTAAATAGGTAATTTCTTGGTTTTTGGATGCCTTGTTGCCAGATATTTTTCAAAATCTACTCCCTTTTTCTTTAGAATGTAGGCGTGCCTTTCCAACTGCACCATAACTGCTAAAATCTCCTTAAATTGGTTATCGCTGAAGGTGTCTTTGGATCTCAGGCTGCTGAATTTTAGATCCTCGCGGCCCAGGTCCAGCAAAAGATTGTTCATTTCATCTTCAGTCTGGATATACTCTTCGCGCTGGCCCCTCTTGATCTTATACAATGGGGGCTGGGCAATGTAAACAAAGCCGCCTTCGATAAGCTTCTGCATGTGGCGGTAAAGTAGGGTCAATAAAAGTGTGCGGATGTGTGAACCGTCGACATCGGCATCAGCCATCAGCACTAATTTATGGTAACGCAGCTTGGACGCGTCAAACTCCTCGCCTATCCCGGTGCCCAGAGCCGTAATGATGGTGCGGATCTCCTCGTTAGAAAGCATTTTGTCCAGGCGCGCCTTTTCAACGTTAAGGATCTTGCCCTTAAGGGGCAAAATGGCCTGGAACCTGCGATCCCTGCCTTGCTTGGCCGAGCCACCTGCGGAATCACCTTCCACCAGGAACAATTCGCACAATGCCGCGTCCCTTTCCGAACAATCCGCCAGCTTACCCGGTAAACCCGCGCCTTCCAACGCCCCTTTGCGCCGGGTAAGTTCCCGGGCCTTACGGGCTGCCTCGCGGGCGCGCGAGGCCAGTATTACCTTATCGATTATTTTATTGGCCACCGGCGGGTTCTCTTCAAAGAAAGCGCTCAAGGCATCCAGACTACAGGAAGCCACCAACCCTTCAACCTCGGAATTGCCCAGCTTCGTCTTAGTCTGGCCCTCGAACTGGGGATTGGGAACTTTCACGCTGATGACCGCGGTCAAACCTTCCCTGACATCGTCGCCCGAGATCGCCAGTTCACCGTTTTTCGATAAATTCTTATTCTTGGCATATTGGTTTATCGCGCGGGTCAAGGCAGACTTGAAACCGGAAAGGTGGGTGCCGCCCTCTATGGTATTGATATTATTGGCGAATGAAAACATAGTCTCGGCGTAACCGTCATTATATTGCAGCGCCGCCTCAAGAACGACCCCGTCCTGTTCCTTATCAAAATAGATCACTTTAGTATGTAAAGGGATCTTGTTTTTATTCAGATAATCCACGAATGAAACTACCCCGCCCTTAAATTCAAATATGTTTTCTTTCTCTGTGCGCTCATCAGCCAGCTTGATCTTCAGGCCCTTATTCAAAAACGCCAGTTCCCTCAGGCGTTGGGCTAAAGTATCGTAGGAAAATTCTACTTTGCTGAAAATGGTCTTATCCGGTTTAAAGGTGACCTTGGTGCCGGTGGAGTTGCTCTTTCCTATAATAGTCAGTTTGGAAACCGTCTTACCGCGCTCATAGCGCTGGTGATAAACCTTGCCGTCCCTCTTTACCTCGACCTCAAGCCAATCAGAAAGGGCGTTGACAACGCTTACCCCCACGCCGTGTAAACCGCCGGATACCTTATATACGCGATGGTCAAATTTTCCGCCGGCGTGCAGCGTAGTCAGGGCGACTTCCACGGCAGGCTTCTTTTCTGTCTTATGGATATCCACCGGGATCCCGCGTCCGTTATCGCTGACACTGACACTATTATCCTCGTGCACCTCAACTTCAATGCTGTCACAATATCCCTGTAGGCTTTCGTCTATGGAGTTGTCGACGACCTCGTACACCAGGTGATGCAAGCCCCTGACCGAAGTATCCCCGATATACATCGCGGGCCGGCGCCTGACCGCCTCAATGCCTTCCAGGACCTGGATGGTAGTGGCGTCGTAGGCCCGCGCCCCCTTTTCCTTATCCGACTGCGGCGCCGCGGGCTTTTCTCCCTTTTTTATCTCTTCTTTATTTTTCATTCTATCTCCCCGATGCGAAAGTTTATATTCTGGATCCCCGCCCTGGCAGCCAGATCTTTTTTCTTATTACTCAACTGATATAACCAGGCGGATGAATCTACATTTACGGCAAGCGCGTTATTGCGCATTGAAATACATTTTATATGCGAACGCTCCTGTTTTGTCAAGGCTTTTCTAAAAGACTTAAAAGCTTTTTCTTCTTCGGTATCGTTTTTATGTTTATTTTTCAGGCCGGCAAGCACCGCCTGAAGCGTGTCTTTTATCTGCTCCATACGCGGCCCATCAGCTAAGGCGCATCGGCAGGACGATATAAACATACCCGTCGCTGCGCATAACGCCCGGTTTGTCGCTGTCGGTCATTTCAAATTCAATATTCTCCTCGCCGGCGTTCTTCAACACGTCCGTTAAGTAGTGGGGGTTAAAACCTATGGCTATCTCTTTGCCCGCGTATCCGACACTTAGCTCTTCGCGTGACTCGCCGACATCAGGGGTAGACTTAGATATCACCAACCGCGCCTCCTGCGAAGAGCCCTTAGGTGGAAAAATCTCGATCTTCACCGCTTGGTAATCCGGGGTAGAAAGCAGCGCGGCCCGCCTTACCGCCATCAGGAATAATTCCCGGTTGACCTTGATCTTGTTGGGACTGACCGGAGGTATGACTTGTTGATAATCCGGGAATTGGCCTTCGATCAACCGCGAAATTATCGTTGTTTCCTCAACCTCGAACAACACCTGATTCGCCCCCAGGATCAACGATAATTCTCCTTCTTCCTGCAAGTTGCGGTTTAACTCGTGAATAGTTTTTATGGGAACGATTATCTGTATTTCTTTGTTAGAAGGGTTAGATAATTTTTTATCCGCGATCGCCAGCCTCCTGCCGTCCGTCGCCACCATGGTTAAGATATTATTCTTTATTTTTAATAATATCCCGTTCAACACATATCGGGTCTCATCGGACGAAACCGCGAACGCGGTCTGAGAGAACATTTTTTTCAGCGACCACTGGTCCAGGCGAACGACTTCTTTATCCTGGAACTCGGGCAACTTAGGGAACTCCTCGGCCGGTGTACCCATCAATTTGAACTGGCAAGATTTTGTTTCAATATTTACCAGGTTATTCTTTTTAGTGTTTATCTCTACTTCATCTTCCGGTAATTCCTTAATAATATCGCTAAATCTTTTCGCGGGAACAGTTATCGCGCCTGCTTCCAGGATATTCACAGGTATTGAACAGCTTATCCCAATATCAAGATCGGTTGCTGTAAGTTTTAATCTGTCTTTTTGCGCTTCCAGTAAAATATTGGACAATATCGGCAGCGTGCTCTTGGTGGTGATTATGTTCTGAATCGCCTGGATCTTGTTCATTAAATTTTGTTTTTGTGTCTTGATCTTCATCCTTCCCCCTTATGACTAATATTAATATTATATATATTTAAACAGCAGTATCAGTAGTAATACACTTTAAATTCTGTTAACAAGTCCATAAAACCAATTCATATGAATGCTTACAATGAAATTTGCCGTTGAATAATATACCCATAAACTGTTAATAAGAATTTAATTTAAATATATGTAATTAAATAGTTTTAATTGTCTGTGTTAAACGGGTGATTTGCTCCTTTAATTTGAGGTTTTTAGCCAACTCCTCTTTTATTTTGTTGTAAGAGTGTAAAATGGTAGTGTGATCTTTACCCCCGAATAATTTTCCTATCTCGGGCAGGGAGAAATCGGTCAACTCCCGGCTTAAATATATGGCGGTTTGGCGCGCCAATACTATGTTTTTGTCCCGTCTCTTGGTAGTCAGGTCCTGTGTGGTGATTCCGTATTCATCGGCTACATGACGGATTATTTGCGGGATAGTGATCAATTTAACCCGGTCTTTGGCCAGGTCCTTAAGGATGACCTTGGTCAATTCCAGGGTAATAGGTTTTTCTTCCATCCGGGAATAGGCGATGACCCGGATAAGCGCGCCTTCCAACTCCCGGATGTTGGTTTTGACCAGTTGGGCGATGAACGAGATCGCCTCATCCGGGACGCTATCCGGCCCCTTCTCAATTTTTTTCTTTAAAATAGCGATCCTGGTTTCCAAATCCGGGGGCTGTATATCGGTAACCAGCCCCCAACTGAAGCGCGAGATAAGCCTTTCCTCCATCCGCGGTATTTCCTTGGGATATCTGTCGGAGGAAATTATTATCTGCTTGTGCGCGTCGTAAAGGGCGTTGAAGGTGTTAAAGAATTCTTCCTGGGTGGCTTCTTTTCCGGCAATAAATTGTATATCGTCCAATACCAATATATCGGCTCCGCGGTATTTTTGCCTGAACTGGGCGGTTGATTTGTGCTGGATGGCATCGATCAACTCATTGGCGAATTTTTCCGCGGGCAGATAGCAGATCTTGACTGTCCCGCCGGAACGTACTTTAGCCTGATGACAGATAGCCTGCATGAGATGGGTTTTTCCCAGGCCCACGCCACCGTATATAAATAAAGGATTGTAGGCTTTGGCCGGAGATTCCGCGACAGCCATGGATGCGGCGTGAGCGAAGCGATTGGACGGCCCGACCACGAACGCCTCAAAGGTGTAGCGCGGATTTAGCGCCAGCCCGTCCGGCGCGTCATTAACGCGGATCTTGGTTTCTTCGGGCTGGGACAAGCCGGGCTTTTGGACCAAGGTGGGATTGACTTTAAATTCCAGGGAAATACTGTGTCCGGAGGCCTTCTTCAGGGCGGCCAGGATGATCTCGGCGTAATTTCCTGCCACGCGTTCCTTAAAGAAATCATCCGGCGCCTCGAAAATAAGCTTCTGCCCCCCTCCCTCTTTGACTGCTAGGGGCGCCAGCCATATTTCAAAAGCCCTCTCGCCGAT
>JAQTUY010000166.1 GCA_028707105.1 Candidatus Omnitrophota bacterium
CGGCGATATTCTTGGCGGCGTTGACAAACTGCCTGCTCGCCTCATCCTCAGCGGAAGCCTTGACCAGCCTGGCTCTTTTTTCCCTGATGGCCTCGGATTCCTTAGCCATGGCCCTCTTCATATTATCGGGGATCTCGATATTTTTGATCTCGGCGCTCCTGATATTCACTCCCCATTCATCGGTCGGGCCCTGCAGCGCCTGCAAGACTTCATTGCCGATCTTATCTTTACTGGCCAGGAGCGTATCCAGGTCATACTTTCCGACAACATCCCTGAGCTTGGATTGGGCTAATAGAGTCGAAGCGTAAGAAAAATTCTCCACCGCTACTATGGACTTCTGAGCGTCAAAGATCTGGTAATAAATGACCGCGTCGATCTTGGTGGGAACGGAATCCTTGGTCATAACCTCCTGCGGCACCACGTCCATGGTGCGGATCCTCATATCCACGTGATAGACGCTGTCGATTATCGGGATGACCCAGGTCAAACCCGGTTTTAACTCTTTGACGAACTTTCCAAACCTGAATATAAGCCCGCGCTCCCACTGCGATATGACCCTAAGGCCCGAGAATAATATTACTGCCAGCAGAATCCATAACCACGCCATGGCGCACCTCCGTATTTAACTACAACCCTCTCGTTAAAGAACTTAATACGCGCAATATATCCAAGACCTTGTTCGGTTCCAGGTCGAAATCCGAGCTATATGATTTCTGGATCACCACCTTCTGCCCGCCGGCCGTGAAAGAAGAAAACCCGTAATTGAATATTTTCCTGATGTTTTCCTTATATGCGGCGTTGCTAAGATACATCAGCGCCTGCTGAGCCTTGTTCGAAAAGATCAAGAACTCCCCGTCAAACGCCGTGTCGCCGGTCTTGACCTCGCGCACCAGCCCGATCTTCTCCGCCCACAGCGTAAGGATGTTTTCCTTATAGATACTCAACCTGAAAGACGGCTTCTTATCGAACGATATTTGCAGCTGCGGCGGAGAATTTTCACCTCCGGGCGAAATAGCAATAAAGAACTTAAGGCCCTGGTAATCCCCTGAAAAAGTGGGGACCACCGACCATTTCTTGACCGCTCCGGGAAGGTGGTTAGCCAGCTTCCCGAGCGCGTCTCGCTGCCCTTTACTTGCCGTGATAACGATGATTATGACGATCGCTATTACCGCAAAAGGCAGTATAATAGGCATAATAAAACACGGAGAGCATGACATTGTGTTGATTTTACCACAGATTGGAGGGGATGAAAATGAGAAAGTTAAAGCGCGCTATTTAGCCGGTCCTTCTTCACGGTGATGTTTTACTACTTTAGCTTCCACCATATACACTACGTCTTCGGCGATATTGGTAGTATGGTCGCAGATGCGTTCCAGATGGCGGGCGATAAGCAGCAAAGGCACGGCGCGGCCGGCTGTGGAAGGGTCGCGGGCCATATAATCATTGACCAGCTCATCCTGGACTTTATTACGCAGGGCATCCGCTACGGAATCTGAAAGCGCGACTTTACGGGCCAGCTCCGCGTCCTTCTTCAGGAATGAATCAATGGAATCGCGCACCATGTTCTGGGCTACGCTGGATAATTGCGGGATATCGATAAGCGGCTTTAAGATCGGCTTGTCTACCAGTTCTATAACCCGCTGGGCGATATCCACCGCCAGGTCAGCGATACGTTCAAGCTCGGCATTGACCTTCATTCCGGTTGTTATAAACCTTAAGTCGCTTGCCAGCGGCTGGTGCAGCGCGATAAGGTCGATGCATTTCTCGTCTATCTCCAGCTCCAGGTCATCGATCTTTGAGTCATTGTTGACCACATCGCCGGCTTCCTGCTTATCACGATTAGTCAGGGCTTCAATAGACTTGAATATCGCTTCCTGGGCCAAAGCGCCCATCCTCAGGATATCTTTACGCAACGCTTCCAATTCTTCGTCAAAATGCCTTTCCATATTATCCGTACCTCCCTGTAATGTAATCTTCCGTCCTTTTATCTTTGGGATGCGTGAATATGTCCTCGGTCCTGCTGAATTCCAGCAGCTCGCCCAAAAGCATGAATCCCGTATCGTCGGAAACCCGGGCCGCCTGCTGCATATTATGCGTGACTATTATTATAGTATAATTATTCTTTAGTTCACGCATTAATTCCTCGATACGCGCGGTTGCCTGCGGGTCAAGCGCCGAACATGGCTCATCCATCAGGAGTATTTGCGGCTTAACGGCTATTAACCTGGCGATACAGAGCCGCTGTTTTTGCTCAAGGGATATGCTCAGGGCCGGGCGGTTGAGCCTGTCTTTCAATTCATCCCATAAGAGCACCGACTCAAGACTGCTCTGCACTATCTCATCAAGCGCGTCCTTATTCATTCCGCCGTGGATCTTGAGGCCAAAGACAATGTTTTCATAGATCGATAACGGGAACGGGTTCGGCCGCTGGAAGACCATGCCGATCTTCTTACGCAAGGTAACCAGGTCCGCGTTGCCATCCAATATATTTTGGCCCTCAAAAATTATCTTGCCCCCGGTGCGCACGCCGTCAATCAGGTCGTTCATACGATTGAAGGTGCGCAGCATGGTAGACTTGCCGCAGCCCGAAGGGCCGATAATGGCGGTGATCTTCTTCTCCCCGAAAGAAGCGCAGACCTTTTTCAGGGCCTGAAAATCGCCGTACCAAAGGTCCAGATCCTTGACTATTATCTTTTCCATGCCTGCCTTATCCAAACTTTCCTCTTATGTAATCGTCGGTGCGCTTATCGCGCGGAGCGGTAAATATAAGATCCGTCTTATCTATCTCGATCAACTCGCCCGCAAGAAAAAATGCCGTCCGGTCGCCCACGCGCGCGGCCTGCTTAACGTTATTTGTAACCAAGACGATAGTATAAACCTGCTTAAGCTTCAACATCGCCTCTTCTACCTTAGCGGTGGATATGGGATCTAAGCCGGAACAAGGCTCATCAAAAAGTATAACCTGCGGTTCAACTGCCAGCGTGCGCGCGATACAAAGACGCTGCTGCTGCCCGCCGGACAGCTTAAAGGCCGCTGAATCCAGGCGGTCCTTCACCTCATCCCAAAGATAAGATTCTTTCAACGCCTGCTCTACGATCTGCGCCAATCTCCTTTTTTGGCGTATACCATGCATCCTCGCCCCGTAAGCGACATTATCAAATATGGACAAGGGAAGCGGAGCCGGCAAAGCAAAGACCATCCCGACTTTTTTGCGCAATAATTCCGGATCTATTTTGCTTATATTCTCACCGTCCATATCCACACTGCCGCGCATCCTGAAATTTAATTCCAGTTCATTCAGGCGGTTTAGCA
>JAQTUY010000167.1 GCA_028707105.1 Candidatus Omnitrophota bacterium
CCCTTTTGGCGATGACCAGCGCGCTTTGCGCTTCATTAATAAAGGACTTACTCCCCATACGGAAGACGGCGTTCTTTAAGGATATCCGGGCGAGCGAACCATCCGGGTCAAAACATCCGTTTTTATAATACAGCTCTTGTCCGACCGAATAATCAGCCTGAACGCTGAAATCGCCGTAACGCAGGACGCCGGCTCCTATCTCATATTCAGCGTCTATGGTCAGGCTGCCCTGTTTGCTGTCAAAGCGCATCTGGCCTGAAATATCATCCGATTCCAGGCCCCAGGCTTTCAGGATATCATCCAGGTAGTAATCGCGGTACTCGGATAAATGCCGTATCTTAAAACGGGTTTGGCCTTTCAGGGACGAGCTGGCGTGGTCATACTCAAGAAAGCCGTCCAGCGATTCGCCGGGACCCTTGCGGGCGCTTCGCGCGTTCACGGAAAAACTAAGCTCATATACCTCGGCGCGAGGGCGGCTCGCCGTCAACTCCACGTCCGTAAACGTCCTGCGCAAAGAATTATTCTTTTTAAAAAGATCAGAGTAGGCGACACTGGATCTCCTAACGCTGACCTTGTCGACCAGCAGCTTCCAGCCCCCGGAACCGGTATCCCGGCTCCCGGAATCCATCCCAAACAAAGACATAAAATTCCAGAACCCCTTTTCATCGCGGCTAATGATTATAGAGGCTCCCGATACAATGAAACGCCTGATCTCCAGGCGTTTCCACAAAAGCCCCTGTATGCGCAGGTCGATATCGACATCCGGCGCGCGCAAAAAAAGATCCTCTTTTCCCCCGCGGGAAAACAGGATCTCGGCGTCTTTGAGGATAAACCCCCTGAAAGGGCTAAAGTATATATCCCCGATCCGCACCTTTACCGGCCCGGAAAGGGAGGCATCCAGATATTTGCGCACCTGGGGGATTATTTTTCGGGGGATGATGTAAAGATTTACGGCGCCCCATAAGAGGGCGCAAACGGTGAGCGCGGCAGCAAGAAGCTTGATTATTATTTTGGGCATTTTCTTCTTTATGAACTACGCGACGATCCCTGATCGCTATTTCAACTTGCCCAATAACGCTTTATACTCCTGCCAGAGTTCAGGAGGAGTATGGCTGCCGAATTGATTAAGGAATTTTTCTATATCCTGCAGTTCGTGCTGCCATTGGGATCTGTCGACCTGGAATAATTGGCTTATTTTTTTCTGCGGTATGTCTAAGCCCTCGAGGTTTAGATCCTTCATTTCAGGAATAAGCCCGAGGGGGGTTTCTTTGGCCTCAACGCGCTTATTGACCCGGTCGATTATCCATTTGAGCACCCGGATATTATCTCCGAACCCAGGCCAGATGAACTTTCCGTCCTCATCCGTCCTGAACCAGTTGACCGAATATATCTTGGGCGGGTTGCTTAATTTTTTCCCCAATGCCAGCCAGTGCTTGAAATAATCGCCCATATTGTAGCCGCAGAACGGCAGCATCGCCATCGGGTCCCTTCTTAATACCCCTTCTTTATGAACAGCTGCCGCGGTAGTTTCCGAACCGGTCCTTGCGCCCATAAACACCCCGTGCTGCCAGTTAAAGGCTTCAGTAACCAGCGGTATAAGATGCGTCCTGCGGCCGCCTAAAATTATTGCCGATATCGGCACGCCCTTTGGGTTGTCAAATTCCCTGGAAAGAGTGGGGGCGTTGTAAATCGATACCGTAAAACGGGAATTGGGATGCGCGGCCTTGATCCCTTTGTCCGGCCCCCAGGGTTGCCCATGCCAATCAACAATATCAGCCGGTATGGGGCCATCCAGGCCTTCCCACCAGGGTTCGTTAGTTCCGGTATTAAGGGCGGTATTCGTAAAAAAGGTAGGATAAAAATCCGCGCCTTTGAGGGTACGGATCATATTGGGATTGGTCTTCATTGATGTGCCCGGGGCGACCCCAAAAAGCCCCGCCTCCGGATTTATGGCGTAAAGCCTCCCGTCCGGTCCGACGTTCATCCAGGCGATATCATCCCCCAAAGTCCAGACCTTGTAACCGGGCAGGGTGGACTCCAGCATAGCCAGGTTGGTCTTCCCGCAGGCCGAAGGCATCGCGGCAGTGACATAGGTGATATTTCCTTCGGGGTCTTCAATGCCGACGACGACCATATGCTCGGCGAGCCAGCCTTCCTGATATCCCAGCCAGGAGGCGATCCGCAATGAAAAACACTTCTTGCCTAAAAGAGCGTTTCCGCCGTATCCGGAGCCGATACTCCAGACCAGGTGCTCATCCGGAAAATGCATGATATAACGTTTGGCGGGATCAAAATCCCCTACCGAATGGATCCCCCTGACAAAATTACCGCTGCTGCCGATCTTATCGATCACCTGCTTGGACATCCGGGTCATGATCCTCATACTTACAGCCACATAAGTGATATCCGTCAGCTGGACGCAGGCTTTAGCGTAAGGCGAATCCGGATGGCCCATCATATAAGGAAGAACATACATCGTGCGCCCGCGCATACAGCCGTCGGATAATTTCGCCATCAGTTTCTTGGCTTCCTGCGGGTCCATCCAGTTGTTATTCGGCCCGGCCAGGTCTTTATTGGAATGACAGACGTAGGTCAGTTGTTCGGTACGCGCCACATCGGTAGGATGGCTGCGGTGAAAATAGGCACCGGGCCAGATCTTCTGGTTCAGCTCACAAAAGACAGGGCTGTCCCCGATCTTCTCTTCTTTTATCCCTATCTGGATAAGCCTGCGGGACTCTTCGGCGGAGCCATCGCACCAATATATCTTATCCGGCTTTAAAAGCTTGGCCTGTTCCTCAACCCATTTTTCCAGGGGTGTTGCCATTTGACACGTTCTCCTTTAAAAAAATATATAAAAATAACTGCCGCGCATCGCGGGCATGTTGACATATTATAGAATACAAAGCGGCTTTAAACAAGAAAAATCCGCCACAAGGCGGACACTAGCCCAATTCCGATTAGGGCTAGGTGTAATTGTCTCCGGGTGTTAGCCCACAAGGCGGACACTAGCCCAATTCCTATGAGGGCTAGGTGTAATTAGCGCGGAGTGTCCTATTTCATTTTGTTCTGTATTTTTGCCCAGGTGTCGCGCAGGGTCACGATGCGGTTAAAAACGCGCTTACCGCTCTGCGGATCAACGCTATCTACGCAAAAATACCCCATCCTTTCAAACTGGCAGCGGCTGCCGGCAGAAATCCCGGCAAGAGCGGGTTCTATTTTGCACGAAGATAGCGCCTCAAGAGAGTTGGGATTTAAATTGGCCGTGAAAT
>JAQTUY010000036.1 GCA_028707105.1 Candidatus Omnitrophota bacterium
AATAAGGATGAATTGCGCTCGATCGTCGATTATGGCAGGACTAATCCGGCTGTTGATACCTGTTATTTTCCGAATTGCAAAAGCGACCTCTATTGGACAGCCGTGCCCTACAACATGCAAAAGCCCTTTATCTGGGGTATTTTTATGGGCCTGGGCAGCGGCATTTGCTATACGCCGCTTAGCGAGCGTTATGTCTACGCTGTCAGAGGGGGAAGCAGTACGATCTTCGGCAAGGTGGATACTTCCCGGTTTAAAGATAACGGGGATGGCACGGTCAGCGATTCTCTTACCGGCTTAATGTGGCAGAAGGATGAGAATGAACGTATGGATTGGTATTCTGCCCTTAAAGCCTGCAAAGAGATGCGCGTAGGAGATTATTCTGACTGGCGCGTTCCCAATATCAAGGAATTAAATACGATCCTGAACCTCGATCATACCGACGGCTGGTGGTATTACAAGAATTTCTTCCCGGCCAACGGCCTGAAGCCTCCTTTACTGCACTATTTTTCCTCGACTCCCTACGAAGGTATCTACGTGTGGGTGACTAATTTCTGCTTTGGTTATGACGGCTATTATGCCAGCAAGACGGCTAAGCTGCTTTTCAGGGGCGTGCGCAACATTAACGCCCCCGCGCCTAAAAAAACCGGCCTTTTTAAATTTCCGGATTCGGGGATGAGGAAATGCTATGATGATGAGGGGAGTATTATCCCTGCGCCTAAAAAAGGCGCCCGTTTCTACGGCCAGGACGGTTCATATGCGATTAACCCGATCTCGTTTACCAAACTTGGCGACGGGGCGGAGGTGTTGGACGATAAGGCGGCCCGGGAACGCGGATTTAGCCTGCTTAAGGATAATAATACGGGATTGATATGGGAGATCAAATCTTCCTGTCAGAATGAGCTTAACTTCCAGGGGAATAAATATACCTGGGATGAAGCCAATGATTTTATCGTTCAATTGAATAAGCGCGGATACGGGGGATTTTCCGATTGGCGCCTGCCTAACCGGGAAGAGCTGCGTTCTATCGTGGATTACAACGGCAATATCCCCGCTGCCGACAAGAAATATTTTCCCGATATTCTCCCGGAATTTTACTGGTCGGGAGACATCAATAAGAAGGAACCGATATTCGCCTGGGGTATTTATTTTGCCTATGGCTGCGCCATATGCTATTTAAGGAATTTTTCTTATTGCGTCAGGGCGGTGCGCGCCGGTTACAGCAGGGATTTCGGCAGTCTTGAGCGGTATAATTTCAAGGATAACGGCGACGGAACGGTCTCGGACTTGAATACCGGCTTGATGTGGCAAAAGGATGAAAGCCCGAATTTGAATTGGGAGGAGGCGCTTAAATACTGCCAGGAATTATCTTTGGCCGGCCATAAAGACTGGCGGCTTCCCACGATCAGGGAATTACCGACTATATTAGATCTTTCGTTTAAGGACGGCGCCTGGTTCTTTAAGGAATTTTTTCCTAATACCCAGACCGCGCCTTTAGGTTTTTACTGGGCGTCTACCACTTACGGCGATACCTTTGGTTGGGGAGAGAACTTCCAGTTCGGCTACGATGGTTATTATGCCGGCAAGAAAGAGGGGCGTTATCCGTTCCGGCCGGTGCGTTTTATAAAATAGGCGTTGTAATATATTGATAATGATAGGGATGCGGGGCCGCAGGGTGGCACCTTGGGGAACGTCCCCGATTAGGAGGGGAGATGAATAAGTTTTTTACTAAATCAAGCATACTTTCAATATCTTTGTTGACGGTTATGGCTTCTGCGGCGATCTCTCCGGCGCTGGCCAAGATCAAGCAGGCCTTTCCCGATGTCGACCCGACCTTGATAAAGCTGGTCCTGACCTTGCCATCCTTGCTGATCATTCCTTTCAGCCTCCTGGCCGGATGGCTGGCCACCAGGATGAAGAAAAAGTACGTTTTACTTATCGGGCTGGTTATCTATACTATCGGGGGTATTGGCGGGGCTTTCGCGCGGAGCATCACCGAATTATTGATCATTCGCGGTTTCTTTGGCATCGGCGCCGGCCTGATCATACCGTTATCGACCAGCCTGATCGCGGATTTCTATGAAGGCCCGGAAAGGACCAAGATGATGGGGCTTTCCGGCTCTGTGTCGCATTTGGGAGGGGTCATCTTTTTATTGGTTTCCGGATGGCTGGCCTGCGTTAGTTGGCGCCTGGCCTTTTCAGTCTATGGTTTAGCGGTTATTATATTCTTGATGGTTTTATTCTGCCTGCCCGAACCCGTATCCAAACGCCCCGGAGGATTGGTTAAGTCTGCCCTGCCGGGAGGGGTTTTTATCTGCGCGGTTTTGGGGGCGCTGATGATGGTGGCTTTTTACGCCGCGCCCACTAACCTGGCCATGTTCATTGAGAATGAAAGGCAGATGTATACCAGCCAGGCCCCTTTATTTAAGGATAAAGAAGAATTCCAGGCTTCCCTTAAGGCGGGAATGATCTCGGAGACTACCGTGCGTTCTTTTAAGGCCAACGGCATAACTATTTCCCCTAAAGCAAGCCTGGCTGTGCAGGAGCCCGGCAGGTCCTGGTCGATAACCGATAGGAACAAAAAATATATCATTCATAAAGATAAAGATAGGCTTCTTATCGCTACCGAGCGCCTGGGAAGGCCGGGTATCGCGGGTTATCTGCTTTCCAGTATGACTATAGTGGGTGTAATATCAGGGATATTCCTGGCCACGTTGGCAGGAATATTGGGCCCGTATTTTACTACTATCGGCATTGCCTTTATGGCCATAGGCTATTCTTTGCTCGGTTCCGCGGTTTCGCTTACCAACGTTTTTATCGCCATGCTGCTCATCGGCTTTAGTTCGGGCGTATTAATGCCCATCCTTTTACTTCGCACGGCCAGGATCACTCCGGATACCTCGCGGGCCTTCGCTATGGCCGTGGTAAGCGTAGGGATATATTTAGGGCAGTTTATATCGCCTCTTGTTCTGCAGGCGGCGGGTAAGCTTTTACCGATGAAAGACGTATTCAGGGCGCAATTTAATTTCTTGTGCCTGGGGCTGGTAGTCGCTTCGGCAGTGGCATTTCTTATGGCTATAAACGCGGTCAGAAAAGGCAGCTATAAGAATTATTTGATAGGCGCGGGGCATCCGCACTAAATTTGACGGTTTGTATGAATAATCAATGAGGAGGGGGCATGAGGGTAAAGTGGATAGCGGCGGCAGGTGCGGGGCTTATATTATTATTCGCGCAAACAATGGCGTTTGCCGGCCATTTAAGGATCGACGGCGTCAATCTGGCGGAAGTAAATACTTTGGATAAAACAGCGAAAGTGGAGTTTGACGTATCCTGGGATAATTCCTGGAAAAATGATATTAACTGCGACGCGGTCTGGGTATTTGCCAAATTTATGGCTCCGGATGGATTATGGAAGCATGTTGATCTAAAGGCCGCCAGCGAAGCTGAATTTAATTATGCCGATCAGTCTCCCGCTAAATTCTCCAAAGGGAGCGGCGCTGACCTGGGATTATATGTTCCCGAAGAAAAAAAAGGCGCTTTTCTTTTCCGGGCCAGGGGAGCCGGCAGCTCTGTTTCTAAGAACGCGCAGCTGGTCTGGGATTACGGCAAAGACGGCGTAACCGATGACCAGATAATGAAAACTAAAGTAAAAGTATTTGGCGTGGAGATGGTCTATGTCGCCCAGGATAAACATTGGGTAGGCGACCCCCGCACAGAGGACAGGCCGGTAAACTGCTTCTATGCTTTTCCCGGCGGAAGCGGATACCTGATCAAATCCGAAGACCCGATCCTGGTAGATAAGGTTGACGGCGCGCTGTATTGCGACGCAGATAACGTGCGCAGCCGCGATGAAGTGCCTTTTACCATTCCTATGGATTTTCCGAAGGGCTACAAGGCCTTCTGGATCATGAAATACGAGCTTACGTCACAGCAGTTCGTTGATTTCTTAAACACATTGACCCGCAAGCAGCAGCAGAGCATGGTGGAGTCGGATATCAGCAAGGATGAGATACCGATGTATTACGTCAAGACAAAGAGCGACACCGAGCATTTACGCAACGCTATCGTCTGCGCCAGGAAAGGCAACGGTACAACCGAGCCGGTTAACTTTTATACTTATGCCCCGGCAAGGGCGATGAATTATACCTCCTGGTCGAATATCACCTCTTATGGCGACTGGGCGGGTCTACGCCCCATTACGGAACTCGAGTTTGAAAAAGCCTGTCTTGGGCCTTTAGAGTTGGTTATTGACCAATGCGCCTGGGGCAGCACAGAGCTTGGCCGGGCCGAGACCTTTGACGGCGCGGATGGAAGCGGCCTGGAGAAGAAAGTTCCCCAGGAAGGGATCGTGAATTGCTGCTGGGGCGGCGGTATCGCGCCTTTTGACGTCGGGAAAAAGACAGTTCCGGATAATCCGGGATTTGAAGGGCCGGTTTCCGGAGAAATATTCGAGAATCTGCGCGTTGGGGGAATACCCCAAAGAATAAACGACGGCGCCTCTTATTATGGAGCGATAAACCTGACCGGCAACTGCTGGGAGAGATGTGTTACAGTCGGCCATCCCCTTGGCCGCGCCTATGACGGCCTTCATGGCGACGGAGTCTTGACCGAAGACGGTTTTGCGGATGTCGCTAATTGGCCCGGTAAGGACGGGACAGGAGCGGGTAACAGGGGCGGGGTCTGGTCCAGCCCGGCGTTAATATATTTGCGCGTTAATGTGCGTTTTGCCGCTAATTTTCCCAAGAGCGAAGACGGCAAGAATAGCGGCTGCAGGCTGGGGTATTAACCTGTTTTATATTTCTTAGGAGGACATTTAATGAGAAAAATAGGTATTATAGCTATATTTGTTTTATTGGGGGGGGCGGCCATGCTTTTTATAAAGCAGCCTGCTTCTATATCGCAGCCTGCGGCGCCTGAAACAGCGGCGTCGCCGAAGATGGTCCTGGTGCCTGCCGGTAAATTCCAGATGGGGAGTAAAGAATTTTCCAATGCTAGGCCCGTTCATCAGGTGACCCTGACCAGCGATTTTTACATCGGCAAATTTGAAGTAACTAACCGGGAATATTGTGCCGTTTTGAATTACGCGCTCGGTAAAGGATATCTTGATCCGTCTGCGCTTAAAGGCAATAAGGGCATGGCTAATGGCGTTTCAAGATCCCCTCAGAAATACCAGGATGTGTCTGATGAGCATTCCAAATTGACCTTTGAGGACGGGGTGTTCAAACCGCATGCCGGATTTGAAAATAAACCGGTAGTCGAAGTTACCTGGTTCGGCGCGGCATTTTACTGTAATATGCTAAGCGAACAGGAAGGATTAGAGCCGTTGTATGATCTTGATGACTGGTCCTGCCAGGTTTATGGCAAGACCGGTTACAGGCTGCCTACCGAAGCGGAATGGGAATATGCCGCCAGGTATAATGACGGCCGCAAGTATCCCTGGGGAAACGAAAAAGCGGATGATACTTATGCCAATATCAGGAAGCCTATCCTGGATCCGGTTGACGTGTTGACTGCCGACGCGGGAGCATACTCTCCGAGAGGCGATAGCCAACTGGGGATCTGCGATATGGCCGGTAATGTCGCGGAGTGGTGCAATGACTGGTATAACGAGATCTCTTACGCTCACGAAGCGCAGTCCGAGGACCCGGTAGGGCCCGCGCCAAGCCAATATTATTATCTGCCTCCCTTTAAGGAATTCCGGCCGGCGCGCGTGCTGCGCGGCGGCGGCTTTATTTATGACCCGGTTTACCGTAAAGAAATGGGCGCTCCTTTTGTGATCGATACCGTGCTTGATAATGAGGCCTTTGATAACGGCTGCCGCAGCTTTGATTATGACGGTTTAAGCCGGCAGGTTGAAGGCTTCCGGGTGGTAAAAATAGTCGCTGATGCCAAGACAGCGGCCGCGTTCAGCGCCGCTAAGAAATAGAAAATATCAGCTAGCGATAATATTATCCGGTGTAAAATGAAGGGATCAGGGAACTTCTTCGATGAGAAATACGATCTTCATGGCTGTGATCTTACTTTCTTTCTTGTTATTTGTCCCCCTGCGGGCGTTAAGAGCCCAGGATGTCTATGGATTGAATGAGGAGGAGGCCTTAGCGGCCGCGGCGAAAGCAGCCCAGCCGGAAGTAGTTTTTAAGCATCCATACGGAGGTATGCGCGCCACGCACGAAGTCAAATATGTCCCCGGAAAAGATAATAAATGGTTTACTCCGGATGATGAGGTATACCATTATTATCTTGCGGAGTATTATAGTAATGGCAAGATGTCCAAGAAGTCTTGTTACACGGCCGGCTTTGACAAACTCCCCTTTACCTCCGATGATCATCTCCAGGATTATTTCGTCTATGAATATGACCGGCTGGGAGGCCCGGTAAAAGAGGAACATTACAAGGTGGTAGACGGTAAGGATGTTTTTGATTTTTATTCCCTCGATGAACATAACGCCGCAGAGATCAAGACTAAGGTGGCGCGCTACAATTTTGAAGGAGAAGTACTGACTTATGTGGTTTACGGCCGCGGCGCGGACGGCAGGCTGACTCAGGATGTCGTATATAACGGCCGCGGCGCGGACGGCATTTGGTTTACCGGCGACGATAAAATAGAGAAGTATCATATTCGCGAGTATGATAAAGATGACAGACTGCTCAGGGCCAGGGAATATCATATTGATCATAACGGCCGCGGCGCGGACGGCATTTGGTTTACCGGGGATGATGTGGTTTTTGCGGGTAAGGAGTTAACCTACGGGAAGGCGCCGTACCCTACGACGACCCTTAAGTACCTGGAGCCGGGCCCGGATGGCGTCTGGTTTACCGGTGACGACGTATTGGAGTATTATACTGTAAGGGCTTATACGCAGATCATTAAGGACAAGTAATATCCCGATCTATGTCTTTACTTTCAAAATTATTTATCAATCCCGGAGCAAATGACCGCGAAAATGCGGGATCGGCCTATAGGCGCCAGGTAAAATACCTCCAGGCGGTCTGGAATGATGATACCTACGGCCTGGAAAGGTTATTGCGCCTTTTCTTATGCCTGGTCCAATTTATTTATCCGATCCTTTTAATAAGGCAGGTATTTGGAAGATGGGGCGCGACTTCCCGTAAGCTGGCTGTTGAGGCCTATAATGTTTTTAAGCTGATATTCCCGCTTTTGATCCTTTCTTGCGGTTGGTATAAGATCCCTTTTATCCTGGTGCTTGTGGTTTATTTGCTCAGTGAGACTATTTTTCATATTTTAAATTTGATCTTCTTATCGGATGTCCATCTTGCCGCGGTTTCTTATCACCGTTCGATATTATTACTATTTTTGCACTATGCCGAAGTAGTCCTGGATTTCGCGGCCATTTATATCGGGTTTGACTTGCTTAGCGAACCGCTCAACCCTGTTTCCGCCGTTTATTTCAGCACGGTCGCCAATACCACCGTCGGTTTTGGCGATATATGCGCTAAGGGGGCTGTCGGACAGTTAGTAGTGATCAGCCAGCTGGCGTTGTGCGTCGTATTTGTCATTCTGTTCATTAATTATTTTTCATCGCGGGTAAATGATGAAGACGAGGAGTAAAAAAATGATCAAAACGAAAATGAAGTATGCTCTGGCGGCCGCAATATTCCTTTTCACGTTCTTGTTTTTAAGCGGGTATTACCCTGTGTTCGCAGAGATCGATTTTGCCGATGAGCGGGCTAATATGCTGGAGGATATGGCTGAGCAGAGAGAGGCTATTATAGAGATCGAGGATATCTTTGTTCATGACGACCTTTCTGATGAGCAGATAACCCAGGTGCTTAACGGTGATATTGATACATTAGTAGCAAAAAAAGAGGAAGATAGGAAGCCGAAAGCTAAAAGAGAGCCTGCTGTTGTTCAGCCCAAGGCTGAACCTGTCAAAGTAAAGGAACCGGTAAAAGTTGAGGAGCCTGTTATCGTCCAGGCTAAGGCCGAGCCGGTAAAGGTCAAGAAGCCGGTAAAAGTTAAGGAACCGGCGCAAGTTGAAGAGCCTGCTGTTGTTCAGGCCAAGGCTGAACCTGTCAAAGTAAAGGAACCGGTAAAAGTTAAAGAGCCTGCTGTTGTTCAGCCTATAATTGAGCCTGTCAAAGTAAAGGAACCGGTAAAAGTCGCTGCGGCGCCTAAAGAGGTTCCCATGGCCGTTGAGGAACCGGTAAAAGTTGAAGAGCCTATTATCGTCCAGGCTAAGGCCGAGCCGGTAAAGGTCAAGGAGCCGGTAAAAGTCGCTGCGACGCCTCAAGAGGCTCCCAAGGCCGTTGAGGTCGTTGAGAAGCCGGCGCCTAAAAAAGAGGTTGTTGTGGTATCACAGCCTAAGGCCGAGCCGGTCAAGGTCGCCGCGGTAAAGAAAGAAACTGTTACTCAAACTCCGGCGCCGGCAAAGCAAGCCGCGGCAAAAAAAAGCCATGCTAAACCCGCAAAAAAGGTAAGCCTCAAGGAACTCCAGGCCAGGCTGTCCCTTACCGACGCTCAGATGAAGCGGCTGACCCCGATCATGAAACAAAAAAAAGAACGGCGGTTTGAAATAATCAAGAAATACGCGGGTAAAGGAGAGTCTGCCAGGGCGGCCTTGATGCGCGAGATGGAACTTTTTAGGGAGTATTACGATAATATGTATTCGCATGTTATGAATGAAGATCAATGGGCGGCATACCTGGAGCTTCGCCAGGAGCAAAAGGGTTCAGCCAGCGGTTAAAAAATGCCTTCCGGTAATATTATTTCACGCTTTAAAATTTCCGCGATCATATCTGTCTGCATAATAGCCGTGGCAGTATCGGCATATTTGCTATATAGCCACAGCCCGCGCGGTAAAACGCCTGTTTTATCCGCCGAAGACCAGCGCATAAACGAGCTTATTAAAAACAACGGCCTTACATTGGAGACGCTCGCTGAAGCCCTCAATTTGACCGAACAACAGGTAAAGCGGATGAAGCCGGTGTTTCGTGATGAGCAAAAAAAGCGCGAGGCGCTCCAGCGCAAGATCTCCTCCACTGATGACCAGTCTTTGGCTGAGAAGCTAAAAAGACAGCTCGGCCTTTTTCATGAATATTATGAAGAGATGTATTCCCACATACTTGATGAGGCGCAATTCAGCAGATTTATACGCATCCGCAGAGAGTTCCGGAAGTAGCTTGCCGCAAGCCAATCGTATTAAATAATAGTTGATTTTTTTTATTTCTTTAGTAAAATAAACATAAGTGTTTATACTTACCGTTATATAAAAGAATTCACAAGGAGGAGGGTATGAGTAGGAGGCTGGCCTGTTTACTTATCTGCTCGCTGTTGGTGGTTTTTGTTTGCGCGCCGTTATTCGCTGAAGGGCCTGATGAAGGGGAAGATAACGGAAGGCTCCGGGCGCTTATGGAAGAGGTCCCGGTGCCTGTCGAAATAACGATGAAGACCGAGATAGATATGCTGGCGCCCAAGCCTGTTTTGCCCTCGGAAAAGGTGATGATCAAGGAAGTGCGCGTTCTTGATGTGACCCTGATACCCTCCAAAGAGATCGAAGAGATCATTCAGCCTTTCAGTAATACCCAGATCAGCGGCAAGGATATGCAGCGCTGCGCCGACCAGATCACCGATACCTATACTCTTAAGGGTTTTATCACATCTTACGCCTATGTAGTCCCGGAGAGGCTTTCAGAGGGGATCCTGGAGATCAGGGGCGTGGAAGGCAAGATCGGCAAGATCAATATCCAGGGCAATAAATATTTCGCCACCCGCATCTACGAAAAAAAACTCAGCCTCAAAGAAGGAGATGTGGTTGATTACGCCTTCCTGAAAAATAATGTTTACAGGATCAATAAGCACGCAGACAGGAAAGCGCAGCTTGAGCTTACCCCGGGAGAAGAGCCGGGCCTTACGGATATAACCCTTACCGTAAAAGATAAGTCGCCCCTTCATTTTACAAACCAGGACGATAACTACGGCTCTGCTTATATAATGTGGAGGCGGTATAAGGGGTTGTTCCTTACGAATAATTTCACCGGCCATGATGATTCCCTGCAGGCAAAAGTCCAATGGACCGAAGCGGACGCCCACAAGCTCTATGACCTGGATTACTTTATTCCCATTACAAATAACCTGACATTCGAGCTTTACCTCATGCCTTACAAGAAAGAGAATTATATGTTCGAACGTAAGGTCCAGGGCATGGAAAAAAAGGCCCGCAAGTGGTATTTTTACTTCTTCCAGAAGATGGTGGATACTCCTACGAACCAGTTTACTTTGAATTACGGTTTCGTTTACAAAAATATCCTGTGGTATGCTTACGGAGACAGGCAGAAAGAGGATAAATTCCGCGCCGGGATGCTTGGTTTTGACTGGATGATCAAGGACAGGTGGGGTACGACTGCCATCAGTGACGATATCGAAATGGGTATCCCCGGTATCTGGGGGGGAGCGGATATCAAGCCTTATTACACGTCAGTTCCATTCGCCAGCGGCAGATACAAGAAAAATCATTTGCAGGTAGCCAGGCGCCAAAAACTGATCGGAGATGTTGAACTTATAGTTAAATCCCATTGGCAGATATCTTCGACCCAGGTCACCGGCGTTAACGCTTTCAGCGTCGGCGGATATTGCGGCGTTATCGATAACCGCGGATATCCCCGGGCTCAGCATTATGGCGCCGGCGGTTATTCATTCCATCCCGGGCTGGCTTTCCCGCCGTATTTCCTCCCCAAAGGGATGAACGTTCCTTTTTATAATAACGTAAAGTGGCATGATGCCCTTAAAATATTCACTTTCTATGATTGGGCCAACGCCTATCAAAAGACCTATGCCACAAAAGACGGCAGGAGTTCAGTATGGAAATCAGCCGGTTTCGGTTTGACTTTAAACCTGCCGAATAACCTGGCTGTGAGGATAGATAATGCCTGGCCTGTCGGCAGTAAGGGGAAAGCCCCCACGGACGGCGATCATTGCCAGACATGGTGGAGCTTTACCAAGGGTTTCTAGCTTGCTCAAGGGAACATTTATGTTGACAAGCCCAGAAAATAAATATAGAATCATTGACATATGTTATGTAATAAAGCGTAATAACAAAAAGGGAGAGGGAATATGAAAAAGTATGCATTGGGGGTAATTTTGTTGGCGCTTTTTTTGGCGGTAGCTTTTGTATCGGTTTTGCAGGCGGCTGAGATCACAGCCCTGGAAGGTAATGTCCAGGTTCAGTCCGGAGCGGATAAGAGCTGGACAAAGGCCTCGGTAGGGATGACGGTCAATATCGGCGATAGCGTCCAGACAGCCAGGAATTCAACGGCGGACGTAGCGTTGGATAGCGCCAAGAAAAACACCATTAGGATAGAAGAAAGCACTCTTGTTGTCATAAATTCCACCACAACCGGCGATATTAATAAGCTTGACCTTTCCCACGGCAAGATCTATGCCAACGTTGAAGAAGTAAAGGCCGGGCTTGGCTTTGAAGTTACGACTCCCAGCGCGGTAGC
Organism: Candidatus Omnitrophota bacterium; assembly: GCA_028707105.1. The sequence continues at coordinate 11,458 of JAQTUY010000036.1, forward strand.
GGGGGTAAGAGGTACAGGCTGGAGCGTGGAGAGCGAGAAAAAGAGGGATGAGGTCGCCACTTTTAAGGATGAAGTCTTCGTAAAGTCATTTGACCAGCAGGGAAAATTACTCGATGAGATCACGGTCCCCGAAGGTTTTAAGACTATGATCGAGAGGTTTGAGAGAGCCGGCGAGTTGATGAAAGTAAGCGAAAATGAAATGCAGCGGTTCAATGAAATGAGGGGAGGACGCGCCCCGGTCGCAGGATTACAGCAGCATGTGGCAGACAGGGTAAATGACATATTTAAGGATACCGTCGAGAAAGTTGAAGATAATAAGCAAACATTAGAGGATAGAAAAACGATCGAGGTTATTGAAGAGAGAAAGGACGAGCATCCTTGCGAAGAGCCGAGTGAACCGCCTTGTGAGGAGCCATATTAGTTTTTACCCTATATAGAAAAAATAGATCTTAAACGAGGAGAATAAAGATGGTAAAAAAAAGAGTTATAATGGCGATGAGTATAGTGTTGGTCGCGTGTTTTGGCCTTGCGCTGGTTGTTGATAATTCTTACGCGCAGCCCGCGAAGAAAACTGCCGAAGAAGAGATTCCCCCGCGTAAAGACTATACCGGGACCTTAGGGTTTATCCCGGCGTTCTTTGACCGGGGCAAAGTCAGTTCAATGCTCTCCATTTCCCAGGGTATTGATAACAACGTGTATCTGGACAGCCGCAGAAAAGTGTCCGGTTTTACCCAGCAGCTTTTCAAAACCGGCATCAAGTCACCCATCACCGATAACCTTGACGGGATACTCGGGTATGAAGTCATGAACCTGACCTATGAGAACGGCCCGGCGGATGTGAATATGATCGCCAATACTTTGAAGGCGGGCACCGAATACAGGTTCTGCAAGAATATAAAGCTTTTGACGGAAGGCAAATTCACCGCCAACAATTATTATACCACCGGCGATGATAACTCCCTGGACTACTCGATCGAGAATAAGATCAGGCAGAACTTGCCCGAGAAGATGTACCATAGTTTCAGCTATGACTTCATGTTCAAGGATTATACTACCGACCGCGTCAGCAACGGCATCGGGGTGATCATGGACAGGAAAAGAAATGACATGCGCAATACCTTTGAATATGAAGTAGGCAAGTATTTTGCCAAAGACCTGGTAAAAGTAAAGATCCAGTATTATACCAATGATTCCAACGAGAGATTCCTGGATTATTACGATTATACCTCTACCAAGCCGTCTATATCCCTGCTTCACTTGTTTAACGATAAGACCTTTAGTTTGCTTTCTTATTCCATGCAGTACCGTAACTACGACACGCGGACCATACTTACCGACGCGACCGTGGATGAGAAAGACGTGACCAGGGTTTTAACGGCCGCGCTTTATCGTAATATTACCAAGGACCTGACGGTAGGCTTGAGCTATACCTATCGTCATAATAGCTCGAACGAACCGAGCTCCAAATATTCCGGTTCGATGTTCGCGCTTAACGCGTCTTATACTTTTTAAGACAATTTACATCAGCTAGGAAAAGCCGTGGATAAAAAGAAATACTCTAAATTTCTTGTTAGCCTCGGCTTTTCCTTTTCTGTGGCGCTCCTGCTTTTACTCCTCACCCCGTCCAAGATCTACCAAATACTGGAACTGAAAGCCTTAGACCTGAGGTTCGCGCTCAGGGGCACCCAGCCCGTAGATTCTCCGGTGCTGCATATCGATATTGATGACCAAAGCCTGGAGAAGCTGGGCAGGTGGCCCTGGCCAAGAAGCTATCACGCCGGGCTTACCGATACCTTAGCTGAATGCGGGGCAAAGCAGATCCT
>JAQTUY010000168.1 GCA_028707105.1 Candidatus Omnitrophota bacterium
GTTACGTTGCTTCCATTACCACCAAAGTAATATCATCGTATTGTTCTCTTGTGCCGATGTAGGCGTAGACTTCTTCTTTGATGATCGAGAGTAAGTCCTGGGCTGGTTTATGGCCATGCTGTTGTATGAGTAAAGTGAGTCTCTTCAGGCCGAAGAGATCTTCGTCTATATTCCTGGCTTCAGTGACTCCATCAGTGTAGAGGATGACCTTGTCTCCCGGGTTTAAGGAGAGGCTCCGGTCTTCCAGGTACTCGTCTATCTCCGGGACCATACCGAGCATGAAGCCGCCGGAGATGATAGCTTCGACATTGCCGTCTTTGCGGTAGATAAGGATATGCTCGTGTCCGGCTGAGGAGTAGAAGAGCTTCTTCTGGCTTGGATCCCAGGTCAGGTAGAGCATGGTCATGAACTTCTTGGCATTGATATGCTCATAGAGCATCTGGTTAGTGGAGAGGAGTATGGCTTTAGGGGTGATCGGCTGTTTGTTCAGGGCATAGAGGCAGGTCTTGACCATGGCCATAAGCAGGCCTGCGGCTACACCTTTGCCGGAGACGTCACCGATGACTACAGAGAGGCGCTCTGCGGTAGAGGGATCTGTTCCTTGAGCAGGCTGGGGTTTGTGCACCAGGAAGTCATAGTAGTCCCCTCCTATCTCCTTGGCCGGGAGCATAAGACCGGAGAGCTTAAGGCCGGGTATTACCGGTGTGACTTTAGGCAGAAGGTCCATCTGGATCTCCCGGCCAAGCTCAAGTTCCTGCCTTAAGCGTGCCTGGTCCAGCAGGTCTGAGACCAAATGGGCGTTCTCCAGGGATACTGAAGCCTGGACGGCGAAGGACTGCATCAGCTCCAGTTCCTGCTTGCCGAAGGTACCTGAGGAGAGCTGGTTATCCAGGTAGAGGATACCTATAGGCTTATCCCTGGAGGTAAGATACGCTGAGAGGGCTTGTTTTACATTGTAGCTCTTAAGCTCGTTCTGGATCTTGGGGGTAGGAGCCTGGTCTGATGAGGCGATCAGGGTATCTTTTTGCTTCTCAGCTTCATGGATCAGCTCCAGTGATACACGAGAGCTCTCAAAGGAGAAGGATTCCAGGGCGTTGAAGCCATGAGAGAGCTTAAGAGAGAGCTGGCCTGCCTTATCATCATAGAGCAGGAGGAAGCCTCTTTCAGCTCCGGTTACGGTGATGGCATAGTCCATGATCTTATTCAGCAGCTCATCCAAGTCAAAGACTGAGCCGATGGCCCGGGTAGTTGAGAGCAGGCTCTCCAGGTGGCGCCTTTGGGTCAGGGCTTCCCTTCCTTCTAGCCCTTCGGTTGAGGGCATGATCTTCTGAAGCAGGTCATTGCAGGTCTTTAAGTCCAGCTTACAGCCCATACTACTAAAGAGCTCTTTGGCTTCCAGGAGGTTGCCCAAGGCTTTTTTATCCTGGGGGTTATCACTTAGCAGGAACTTGGCTTCCTCCAGGAGGATGCAGGCTAAGCGATATTTATCTTCGGTCTTCTCACGTAAGAACTTGATACCCTTTTCCCAGGTTTTAATTGCTTTTTTCTTCTTGCCGGTCAGCCAGAGGTAGGTGGCGTTGACCTGGTAAGACCAGCCGCGAAAGATATCATATTTATTAGACCAGGATAGCGCCTGCTCGCAACAGTAACGGGCCTTTTTAAAGTACTCCTTCTTTTCAGACAGAGCAAGTCTGTCATCAGAAAGAATAACCCCCAGATAAATCTCGACAGCCATCGGCAAGATCTCCAACGACCAGGCGCCCTTATTATAATGCGTGGGGAACAATTTTACTGTTTCATCAGCTTGCTCAATGGCCTTGCCATAGTCGCCGTGCCTGAAATAAGCGTATCCCGATATTCCTATTGTATTCAGCAAGTTGGGATTATCTTTGGTCTCTTTGCAGAGCCTGGCGCCTTCATCCAGATCGCTGAAAGTGGCGCTGGTGATATTCCCCAGGAATATGCTCGATTCGCTCCTGCGCAAGAGGCCCCAAGCCAGGGTCTGATAACTCCCTACTCTTTTCATTGTGGCAACATACTTCTCCGATTCCTCCAGCGCTTTCTGTATCTGCCCGGTAAGCAGGTAGGACATCGCCGTAAATACCCACCCTACCGAAAGATCCCAATATTCGCCGACACCTAAAAGAATGGCGATAGCCCTGTTCCCGCATTCAATGCTTTTTTTAACTTCACTGAGTTTATAGTAATAATCATAGGCTAAAAAGCTGTAGGCCACCCCCTCACTTACCTTATTTTCTATCTCCTGCGCCATCTTCAAGCCTTTATTGCTGTCGCGGAAAGCGCGGCTAAACCAGGGAAAGGTGATCCAGGCCGGCCCGGCCGTCGTATAATTATAGGCCAACTCCGGGCAGGGGCCCATTTTCTCGGAAATATTCAGCGTTTTCAATATCAGATAAAAGGCTTTGTTCATATCCAACAGGTAATAAATATGGGCCAGTCTGTTCAATATCCGCACGGTAGTCAGGTCTTGCGCGGAGGCATTGTATTTTTTGCTGGTGAAGACTTCCGGAAACCAGGTATGCAGCATCTGCCTGCCGAATTCTTTGAGAATACCCGCGACCACGCCCAGTTTGCTGCTTAAGATCCTCACGCTTAATATGCCAAGCGCCTGCTCGAACACTAAAGCGCTGTTTTGCGATTCCCCCCTTTCCAATAAAGTATCCCCGATCTTGGAAAGGACCCGGGCCTTGTGCATTTTATCCTGGGCGGAGACAAGCGCTTCACAGGACTTAAGAACCGTTAAAGACTTATCATATTCACCGGTCAGGCGGTGCAACTCTCCCAGGTTTTCCAGGACCGCGATATATTCTTCGGATTTTTCTCTGCGCTGTTTTTCCAATATTTCTTTCGCGCTATCGTATAAATTTATGGCCAGGGCATTGGCGTAGGAATTCTTCGCCTTGTTTGCCGCGGGTATGCAATACTGCAAAGCCTTATCTTCCACCTTGCCCTGTGCAAAATGATAGGCCAGGTCGTACAAAACAGCGTCTAGATCGTTCTTATTCTGTTCTTCAATGACCTCGGCAATGTGCTTATGCAGAGGTACGCGCTCATCCTCGGATATTCTTTGGTAAAACGCCTCTCTGACCCTGTCGTGTGCGAAGAAAACATCCTCCTTGCCTGTAAGATCACGGTAGAGCACCTGGTTTTGGATGCCGTTTTCTATTGAACTGAGGACCTGATCGGTGGGCTTTTGGGTCAGGTCGACCAGAAG
>JAQTUY010000169.1 GCA_028707105.1 Candidatus Omnitrophota bacterium
GATGCGGTATTCCTCGACGTTATCCCGGGCGTCATACCTGACCGCGTCCTTGCGGTAATCGACCAGCCTGCCCTTAAGTACGACGTCCGCTTCACTTTCCTTGGCGATGCGGTAATTACCGTCAAACATGAACCTTTCCTTGACCTTTTTGGTGATATCGGTCTCAAGAGCCGGCCGATAGGTGGTAAAACCGCGGTTGGCCTGAGGTTCGGAGGTGATATCGATAGCGCTGATAAAAAGCTCGATGGACATGGTCTTATATTTATCGGAGACCAGGGAGCGCGTGCTATACCCGCATCCGCTGAACAACATTAATAAAGACAGGCTGCAAGCTAAAAAAATGAAATATCTTTTCATTTCTTATGCGACTCCATAAATCTAAGCCTCTCCAGGCATTTTTCCGCCCAGAGGCTTTGAGGAAATTTCTCTATTACAGCGTCATAATAGATCTTCGCCGATCCATAGATCTTGCGCTTCTCGTAAAACCGCCCTATCTCGTAACTGCTCTGCGCTTCCTTCTCTTCCAGGCCTTTCAAGTTCTCGATCGCCTCTTTAGAGAGCTCGGCATCGGGATGCTCTTTTACGAACTCCTCGAACTTGCTCTTGGCCTCACGGGTGGATTCCTGGTCGTAATCCGGGCTCCTGGACAACGAAGCCTTGCAGGAAGCGATCTGGAATTTAGCCGCGCTTACCCATTCGCTGTCGGGGTAAGTGGTGATGACCTTATTGAATTCATCCTCCGCTTCAAAATATCTGCCCGCCCCTTTAAGCACTAAACCCAGTTTATACTGCGCGGAAGCTGCCAGAGGCCCGAAGGGCGAATTATCCACTACTTTTTTATATATCTCGATGGCAGGGTTCTCAACAGGCAAAGCCACGCCCATGGTCTTGCGCTTTTTGCCTGCCATGAATTCTTCGGCTAACTTGTATTCTTTCTCGATCGCCTCCTGGATACGCTCGGAAAAAGGATATTTCTCGATCATCTTCTGATAATCAAGGTAGGCCTGGTAATAATTATCTTCCGCTTCATCGCAAAGGCCTAAATAAAACTGCCCCTCGGCCGCTTCGACAGACTTGGGAAAATACTGGATAAGCCTCTTAAATTCTTCGCGGGCGTTCTTGTAGTCCTTATTCGAATAAACGGTTTTGGCGTAAACCAGCTGTTCTTTAGGGGTGGGTTTTACGGCATATTTGGGGTTAGACCATTTCCCGCTTTTAGGGCTCCAGACCCAGAAAGAGTGGGCGCTGGGAACAGCGCAGAAAGTCAAAACGATTAGCGTTATTATAGTTATAGCTCTTCTCATGTCTTTAAAATTTACCATATGCGATATCCTTTGTCAAACGTTATTAAACTTTAGCGTATTCTTTTTTTATAGGCGGAATAGCCGGCTTTGATATCCGCCAGGCAGTCTGCCCCGAACTTCTCCAGGAACGCCTCTGCCAGGACAATAGCGCAGCAAGACTCCGCTACCACTCCGGCTGACTCAACCGCGCAGATGTCCGAACGCTCAACAGAGGCCTTAGCGCTCTTGCGGCTTATGATATTCACTGAATCCAGGGGCTTAAGCAGGGTAGAGATCGGTTTCATGACGGCGCGCACGACAATAGGCTCCCCGTTGCTTACCCCTCCCTCTATCCCGCCGGCATTATTGGTCTTGCGGAAATACCCTTTTTTATTGGTATAGTAGATCGCGTCATGACACTCTGAGCCGAGCTTCGCGGCATAACCGCTTCCCAGGCCGAATTCCACAGCCTTAACCCCGGGAATAGAAACAACCATCTGGGACAGCCTGGCATCCAGGCGCCTGTCCCACTGCACGTAACTGCCTAAACCCGCAACCACTCCCTTAATAATAACGTCGAATATTCCGCCTACCGTATCCTTCTTGTCGCGGGCTTCCACGATCTTATCACACATCTTCTTACCGTCGGTCTCCCCGCCTATCATGACTACGCGGCTGGATACGGCTATCCCGAATTCCTTAAGCAGGGCCATACATACCGCGCCTGCCGCCACCCGCGCCGCAGTTTCCCTGGCTGAGGCCCGCTCCAACACGTTCCTGGCGTCGGAAAATCCGTATTTCAACAGGCCCGCCAGATCGGCGTGTCCCGGCCTGGGACAAGTCACCCGGCCAAGCTGCTCGATACTGGAATCCTTATTTTCGATGAGCATGCCTATGGGACTGCCCAAAGTAATATTTTTCTTCAGGCCGCAAAGTATCTGCGCCTTATCCGATTCTATCTGCATCCGGCCGCCGCGGCCAAAGCCTGCCTGCCTGCGCTTGAGCTGCTGGTTTATCTGATCATTATCGACCTTCAATCCTGCCGGCATACCCTCTAAAACGGCAAGAAGCGCTTTTCCATGCGATTCCCCGGCGCTGACAAATCTTAACATACCCGCCTCCCTCTTACTCGCTCCACAGCCCTCTTTTGTCTTCCCGGGCTTCTCTGAATAATTTTACGAATGAATCCGCGTATTTTACATTGGGCGGAATGGTCATCAAACTGGCATAACCCTGCTTGAGGATCTCGGCATTGACGAATGTACCGTCCTGAAGATAAACATAGGCAAGCAGGCGTTCATATTTATCGGTCCTCTCTACGTCAAATTCCAGGCGAACCCTCTTGCCCTCGACCAGCTTCCTGGTAAAATTGTAGGATCTGCGGCCAAGTTTTTGTATATCAACGGTATCCATCTTCAAGCGCTTGCTGTCTTTATGAAGTTTGCGCGACTCATGGATCTCGGGGGTATCTACCCCGATCAACCGGACCCGCTCGCCGTTATCCAGCACCAGGGTATCTCCGTCTACCACCCTTTTTACCAGGACGTCGTTATAATCGGCGTTACGGCCGAAAGGAAATGATATCTTCAATGCCCCCGAAGAGCCGCTGATCTGCGGTTTGCTCGAGCAGGCTGCCAGGCCCAACGCCAGCGCCAGAAGTAAAAATAAAGGTAATCTATAGAGTTTCATATTGAGCCTAAGTAGGTTTCCTAAAGGCGAAATACTTGAGCAGCCACAATTTCTCAGTGCCCTAAAAGGGCACGGGTTTAGACTGCTCAAGTATGGCTTTAATTATACCCTTTCCCCGGCCTTTTAGCAAATAATTTCATGGTGTTTTCCGCATTTTCATCTATAATAACAATATGATTTACGACCGTTTCCAGCAAGAAGCTATCAACTATATAAACCAGGGCT
>JAQTUY010000170.1 GCA_028707105.1 Candidatus Omnitrophota bacterium
TTGGTGGTGAATGGATAGGGCGCTACTTTTGGCCTCGCTCCGGATACGGCTGATACCAGGGTGGATTTTCCGCTGTTAGGAAACCCGACTATTCCCACGTCCGCTATTAGCTTTAAGTCCAGGACCGCTTCTCTTTCTTCCCCGGGCAGGCCCGGTTTAGCCTCGCATTTGTGCATGTTCCCAAGGCCGCCCTTGCCGCCGCGGGCCAGGATCAATGAATCTCCGTCGCTGTCCAGGTCGCGCAGGACGCACTGGTTGGACACATCCTTGACCAGTGTGCCTACGGGCACCTTGATGACGATGTCTTTGGCGTTTTTCCCTTTTTGGTCTTTTCCTGAGCCATGTTGGCCGTGGTCTCCGCGGAATTCCGCCTTATACTTAAAATCCAAAAGGGTATATACGTTCCTGTCGGCCTGCAGGATGATATCCGCGCCTTTTCCGCCGTCGCCGCCGTTAGGAATACCCTGACGGGTGTACATATCGCGGTATATGCTGTGGCATCCCCTGCCGCCGTCTCCGGCCTTAACCTTGATCTTTACGCTGTCAATGAACATGATCGATTAATAGCAATAATTTAGCTTAAAGCTATTTCTTTGATCTGGATCCTGGTCATCTGCTGGCGGTGCCCTTTTTTCCAATGGGTGGATTTTCTGCGTTTGTATTTAAAGGACATAACTTTACGCGCTCTGATCTGCCCCAGGATCTCGGCTGTTACGCTCGCGCCCTTTACGTAAGGCCGCCCGACGTCAAGCGAGCTGTCTTTCGCGACCAGAAGGACCTTTTCGATCACGATATTCTTGCTATCCTTATCGGCTTCTTGTTTTTCTACCTCAAGGACATCGCCTTTTTGAACATTGTATTGTCTTCCCCCTACTTCAATGATCGCGTACATTTTACACTCCCTTGTGGATTTATCCTCCCGGTGGTATTTAATTTACCGCTAAAAGGATATTGTTTTAGGTATAGAGCCGCCCGTTTACGCCAAATGGCAAAAAAAGGGCTGCGCGCAAATACGCTTAAGACCAATAATTATACAGGATTATGTGCTTCTGGTCAAGAAATCTTTACTTCTTCCAGATGATATGAGGGATTGGAAAGAAGGCTTATACTTGCCTTAAATTTACGCTCTAAAGCCTTAAAATTAAAGGTTTCCTTGAGAAGTTCCTGGTGCACCAGCGGATTGACCGCTAAGGTCACGGCCTTATGGCGGCCCTGCATTAACAGTTCCTCTAATTGCCTCCAGGCGTCGATCGCCACCGTTAAGGGGGATTTAACCTTTCCCTTACCCTGGCAATATGGGCATTCCTGATAAGAATTCATGGCTACGCTGCGGTGGATGCGTTCGCGGGTCATTTCAACTACTCCGAACTTGGATATACCCAGGACGTCGTATTTGGCCCGGTCTTTGCTCAATTCATGATTCAGGGTATTGAATATCTGACGGCGGTGGCCCTCTTTCTCCATGTCGATGAAGTCTATGACTATAATACCACCCAGGTCCCTTAAACGAAGTTGGCGCGCCGCCTCGACCGCGGCTTCATTGTTGACCTTAAACGCCGCTTCTTCAGGGTCTGTCCCTTTCTTATAGCCGCCGCTGTTGACGTCAATGACGACCAGGCCTTCAGTCGGCTCGATAACAAGGTAAGCTTTGGATTTAAAGTAGACCTTGGTCTCAAATATCCGGTTTATCTGGTTCTCGATGTCTTTTTTAGTAAAAAGGTTCGGCTCGCGGTAAAACTCGACCTTCCTGGCCATATGGCCTAAAAAGGAATGTATAAAACGCTTGGTGCGGTGGTATTCCCCGATAGAATCTACGATCAAGTGTTGTGTTTCTTCGGTCAGGGAGTCGCGGATGACCCTCAAGACCAGGTCGTATTCTTCATAAACCAGGCTGGGCGCTTTTGCCCTCTCGGCGGCTTTTTTAATCCTGCCCCATAATTTGATCAGGAACAAGGCGTCCTGCTGTAATTGAGCCTTGCTTTTTCCTTTGGCTTCGGTCCTGACGATAAAGCCTAATTCCGCGGGGAGTTTAAGGCTTTCCAGTATCTGTCTTAAGCGTTTTCTTTCCACGTCCTCTTCTATCCTGCGGGATATGCCTTTATGGGTGTTCTGGGGAGTTAAGACAAAATAACGCCCGGCAATGCCGATATGGGTAGATATCCTGGGGCCTTTGGTCCCGAACGGCTCTTTTACCACCTGGACCAGCACCTCATCATCTTTTTTGACTTCCAGGCGCTTAAAGCCCCGGTTTCCTTCAACCGGCTCAATGGTGTCTTCGATATCCGATAGGTACAAGAATCCTTTCTTTTCAAGGTTCAGGTCCACAAAAGCGGCATTTAAAGACGGGACGACCGTATCTATCCTGCCTTTATAGATATTCCCGACTATGTTCTTATCCTGGGGCCGCTCGATATAGAACTCTTCCAGGCGCCCATCGTTGACTATTGCTACGCGTTTTTCCTGCGGTGCCACATTAACCAGTATTTCTTTAGCCATCACAAATTCCTTTTTTAAGACCGCCTATACAACAGGCAGCAGATCAACGGATTTTAACTGAATCCCCTCGGGCAGCTGCGCCTGCAGCCTGCCTTTAAAATCCTCTATTGATACAAATTTTTTTAAAACTACTGTCGCCTCTTCGCATTCGCTTTCCACCCCCAGCTTCAAGGCCCTCTTGATGCTTAGTTTGGGGTGCGGGCTGAAACCTTCAGTTATTTTTAAAGGCATATCCGCTCTGCGCAGGGCGCGGGTAAAAGTGCGCATCAGGTCAAGATGAGAAATGAATTTTATAATGCCTTTTTTGCTGAAGGTATAGGTTATTTTATACTGCATAGTTTTAGTGCGCGGAGTTTGTCAATACCCCGCCCGTGGTTATGGTATAACTGCGGATGCCGCTTACTCCGGGACTTACCGGCCTGGCGCTGGCGGTATAGCCCGTATCCATCGACGAGTAACTGTAGGCGTATCCGGACCTGACCGGAGCGGTATAATCGACGCTCAAATATTTAGTGGAGCCCTGGGTCAAGGCCCAGAGGTCCCGGGGATAGATGCCCTTATTTGCCTTGCCGTAGTTCTCGCAGGCTATGGATATTATCTTGAGCGTCTTCTGGGCCGCCGCCTCATTGTTCGCGACGTTGGCGGCGATCAGCTTGGGTATGCCGATCAGGCCAAGCAGGGCGATGAA
>JAQTUY010000171.1 GCA_028707105.1 Candidatus Omnitrophota bacterium
TGGGTTTAACTTGAGCAGCGGGGTCAAATGCCTCCAGCTCAAACTCCCCTTTTTTATTCTTCACCAGCAGGTCGATCTTCTTCTTGGCGGTATTCAATCTCTGGTTCAGCGCCCGCGCCAGTTCCACGCCTGCCTGATATTTCTTTAAAGCTTCGTCCAGGGTAATATCCCCGGCTTCCAATTCCTGCACTATCTTCTCCAGCTTTTTTAACGCCTCTTCAAATTTAATCTCTGCCATCTCGCTCTCCATTAAAAGGGGACGTTCCCTCAGGTACCACCCTTTCACGTTATAATTTATTGTAATTTAATAGGTTACAACCTTCACTTGTAATATATTGCAACATAAATACTTATAATCTAAGAGCCTGGTACCTGAGGGAACGTCCCCTATTTGATAACTTCGCTGATGACCTCGCCTTGACTAAATCTGGTCTTGATCTTATCTCCGGCGGCAAGAGAAGTGGGGTCCTTGACTATCTCTTCTGCCGGTAATTTAAAAGTGATACTGTATCCCCGGGATAATATATTCAAAGGGCTAAGCGTGTGCAGTTTGGCGATCGCCCCTTTAAGTTCGCTCTCTTTAAGCGTTATGAAATGCCCAAGCTTCACGTCCAGCCGCCGCGTAAAGTTGGCGGATTTCTCAAGATAACCGGCGATAAGGTTGACCGGGCTTAACAATTCCACCCTGTGAGCCAGGTCATCCAGCTCCTGCTGATAATCGGTGATTATGCCGGAAAGCCCGTCTGCCAGGTCTTCAACAAATATTCCGATCTTATCTTTTAACTCCAACCTGGTCGGCAAAATGATCTCGGCCGCGGCCGATGGGGTAGGAGCCCGCAGGTCAGCTACCAGGTCCGAAATAGTCACATCGCGCTCGTGTCCGACCGCGGAAATGACCGGTATGCGCGACTTGTATATTGCCCGGGCCACTATTTCTTCGTTAAAGGCCCAGAGGTCCTCGATGCTTCCCCCGCCCCTGGTAACGATGATCAGATCGACGTTATTTAAAGCGTTGAATTCATCCACTGCCTGCGCGATATCCTCTTTAGCCCCTTCTCCCTGCACCCGCACGGAGTTGATGATAATATGCACATCCTGGAATCTCTTATCCAGGACCTTAAGGATATCCTTGATCGCCGCGCCGGAGGCGGAGGTAACGATGCCGATCCGGGAAGGCAGCTGCGGCAGGGGTTTTTTATGAGCGTCGTCAAAAAGGCCTTCTTTGGCCAGGCGTTCTTTGAGCTGTTCCAGCGCCAGCTGGATACCGCCGACGCCTTTAGGCTCAAGCTTATCCACATACAGCTGGTAGGCGCCTTGTTTATCATAAACGCTGATCCGGCCCAAACACACCAGCTTCATCCCGTCTTTGAGCTGAAATTTAATATCCCGCGCGACATTAAAAAATATGACGCATTTTAACTGGGCATTGGCGTCTTTTAAGGTAAAAAATACCGTGCCGGTGGAGATACGGCTTACGCCCGAAACTTCTCCTTCCACCCAGATCTGGGTGAAGGTATTTTCAAGGAGCAGCTTGATGTCCTGGGTGAGTTCAGTGACGCTTAAGACGCGAGGTTTGGATTTAGTGAAAGCGTCGTTTACGTTGTCGAAAAGCCCTGCTCTTTCTGGCATAGCTGGATTACCCTCTCGATCCTCAATCTGTCGCTATCTTTTAAGGCCGTAAACTCTATTCCCGTGTCATATTCGGAGGCGCTCTTCTTGACCACCCAGACAACTTTCCCGTCGCAACATACAGGTTGATGGCCATCACCAAGGTACAGGATGACCCCGGCATCATCATACCTGTTTAAGGGCTTATTTATCACGACGCACACACCGCCCACGCCGATATTCTCGGTCTGGGTAGCGATCTTATCCTTGTGACTGTCCTTTATGACAACTATCTTACATGGATAATTAACGCGCGGGAATTTTCTTCTGTTTATGCCTTGCCACATTTTTTATTTACTGTTTTACCGCAACCGGCGCGCTTTTTTTAAGCACTACCAGGTTCACGGAATAGGGTTTAAGCGCCTGCGTCTCCTGATAAATATTGTCCGCCTGGATCTGCTTCTCTTCCACCGGGACGAACGGACAGTAAGCGGTGCCGCAGGAGTCATCAACAGTATAACGCTGGTATAAATAGCCGCCCTTGAGGTTGGACAATGTTATTTTGACGTCACGGCTATTATTCATCGACGAAGAAGCGATAGCCATTAAGTCATATATCTTCTTAAATAAGGCTTTTAATTTATCGGTTGAAAATTCCCCGAGGGGCGCCTTCTGATTTAAAATATCGTCTAATTTCCCGGATTTTACCATTCCCACTAAATTCACCCGGCCCTTATCATTCAACGATCCCACGCTTCTGGACAAGAGGCTGCGGCCGGCATCCGGATCGATATAATTCCACAGGAGGAGTATGATATTATCGTCTTTTTTAGTCGCTATCGCCCCGACAAACTCATCGCTGAGGTTCAAAGACGTATACTGGCTATCCCCCAGTTCTTTGAGCATCAGGAAAATATTATATATGCTCTTGGCCGAGCCTTTATAAACGGACGACTTATCGTCATACCCGAAGGCCCCGCGGTTGGAGTTGATCCCTTCTTTATTATTCTGAAAATCCTCCAGGCAATAGAAGATCTGCCGGTCTAAGCCTGCCTCGTTCATATTCTTAATGCGCGAAGGAATATAACTGGCTCCGATATAAGATCTGCCGTTGCGTTCCTCCAGGATATTCAGGCCGGAATCATAATTCCACTCGTCCACGACCAGGGACACCTCGTTCTTGATGCGGAAATATTTCAACCAATCCCGGATCAGCCCCGTCGGAGATTTATTGTAATTAGTGGCTTCCTGATCGGCGCGCGGATCGGTGCTGTATGTGTGCCAGCTGATAAAATCCAGTGGTAGTTTACGGGTGCGGCAGAGCTTTATCAATTCATAGATAAGGCTTTCTTCGGGGGTGTGGATCGTATTGCCGCCGATATTCTGGAACCACCATGTAACAGAAGGCCCGCCGATGGAGATCTTGATCTTATTCCTGCGCTGGAACTTTTCGTTATTTAACTCCCGGACTGCTTCGGCGGCCATGCGGTAAAGGCTCAGGTAATCTTTTTTATCCCCGAGAAAAAAATTATCGGTATCGGG
>JAQTUY010000037.1 GCA_028707105.1 Candidatus Omnitrophota bacterium
GAATACTTAAAATCCGGATGCACCGCGATAGCCACATTAGCCAGTAAAGTCCAGGGAGTGGTCGTCCAGACAACGGCATAAGTTTTTCTGCCCTGCATCATCTCCTGGAGCTGGAATTTTATAAAGACGGAAGGCGAAGTATCATCCTCGTATTCCACCTCGGCCTCGGCTAAAGCTGTCTCGCAGACATAACACCAGTTAACCGGCTTTAAGCCGCGGTAGACATAACCTTTTTTTACCAGACCGGCAAAAGACCTGACAATCGCTTCTTCATACTCAGGGAGAAGGGTAAGATACGGGTTGTTCCAGTCTGCGAATACCCCCAGCCTTTTAAACTGTTCTTTCTGGGTATTGACATAACGCATCGCGTAATCATAAGCCTTGACGCGGAAATCGGCCTGTTTTATCTGGTATTTATTTATCTTTAATTCTTTGAATAGCTGGTGTTCCACCGGCAGGCCATGGCAATCCCAGCCCGGAACATAAGCCGAATCAAAACCCTGCATCGTCCTATGCTTGATAACGATATCCTTAAGGGTCTTATTCAGGGCGTGGCCGAGATGAATATCCCCGTTGGCATAAGGAGGCCCGTCATGCAGGACGTATTTCCTGCCCCCGGCGGAATTCTTCCTGATCAGGCCGTGAATATCTTGTTCGTTCCATTTGGCTGTCAGAGCCGTTTCTTTCACGGGAAGGTTGGCCTTCATCGGAAAGTCGGTCTTGGGCAGATTTAATGTATTTTTGTATTCCATTTTATCCGGTTATTTTAAAAACTCACGATCTTTTTAAATTTTGCCAGCCTGGCGTTCATCTCGGGTACCGTAAGAACAGCTGTGCGCTCTAAGCCGAAACCCTGCACGTTAAAAGAAGCGCAGATAGTGCCATAGGCAATGGCCTTCTTGATGTCCGCTTCCCTTAAACCCCGGCGGCCTGAAAGGTATCCCATAAATCCTCCGGCAAAGGTATCGCCCGCGCCGGTGGGATCCACTATTGTGTCTATCGGGTAAGCGGGGAGCGAAAAAATAAACGCGTCGCTGACAAACATCACCCCATGCTCGCCTTTTTTTACCACGATCATCGGCGGCCCCATTCTTCTTAAGGCCTTGGCCGCTTTTAAAAGGTTGCTCTCGCCGGAAAGCGCTTTAGCCTCGCCTTCATTGACCAGGTAAATATCGGCCATTTTCAAGACCTTCAACAAGGCGCGGCGCTTATTATTTATCCAGTAATTCATGCTGTCCAACCCTACGAGTTTAGGGCGGCGCATCGCTTTTAAAAGGCGCATCTGGATGTCGGGATCGATATTCGCCAGAAAAACATTCTCAATACCGGTCTCTCCGGCGGCCACGCGCGGGTTAAAAGAAGACAAGACGCCCAGGCGGGTATTCAGCGTGATCGCCGTGTTCAGGTCACCCTCGTATTTGCCTTCCCATTTAAAAGAAAGGCCGGGCATTTTCTCGACGGAATTGAGTATTATACCTTTATTCTTAAGGAAGTCCATATATCTTTTGGGGAAATCTTCCCCGATGACCGCCACCAGGTGCACATCCGAAAAAAGCCTCGCCGCGGTGGAGAAATGAGAAGCTGAACCGCCCAGCATATCCTTCCTTGCCCCGCAGGGAGTCAAAACATTATCCAGCGCCACCGTCCCCAAAACTATGATGCTCATTATATATATCTCCCGATCAAAAGGCCCAGATCTTTCTTCGTTTTAGCCGGAATGAATTTCTTATCGGTGACTATAGCATGCTCAAGGGCATGTTGACAGGCGCACTTTCTTTCCCCGGCCAGGTAGGGCATGGCTTTTTTAAGTATCCTCTTGGCGTTATCTATGTTCTTAAACAGATTGCTGATAACCATATCAGCGCTGACCGCGGATTCGGACTTATGCCAGCAGTCATAATCCGTGATCGCCGCTAAGGTGACATAACAGATCTCCGCCTCCCGGGCAAGCTTGGCTTCAGCCATATTGGTCATGCCGATTATATCCATATCCCAGCTGCGGTAAAGTTCAGATTCAGCCCGGGTAGAAAACTGCGGCCCCTCCATATTGATATAGGTCTTGCCGGTATGGATATTCACGCCCGCTTCTGCCGCCGCCTGGCAGACTATATCGCCAAGCTCTGAGCATATCGGTTCACCAAAAGCTATATGCGCCACTATCCCATCGCTGAAAAAAGTCATCGGCCGGGCCTGGTTGGTCCGGTCCACGAACTGATCCGGCAAAACAAAATCCAGGGGCTTTAATTCATCCCTTAAACTTCCGCAGGCAGTCACTGATATTATCCTCTCCACCCCCAGCTTCTTCATCGCGTAGATGTTCGCGCGGTAATTTATCTGGCTGGGCGAAATACGGTGGCCTACCCCGTGGCGGGGCAAAAATACGACTTCTACCCCCTCCAGTTTTCCGACGGCCAGCTTATCCGAGGGCTTGCCGAACGGAGTTGTGACCGCAACCTGCTTGACCTTAGTCAAACCTTCTATTTTGTATAAACCGCTGCCGCCGATTATGCCCAGACGTGACATGAATTCATCTCCTTTAAATTTATTGTATGAATTTAATTACCTCCGTGATAATTCCGCGGCGCGCTTCACCGCGGCCTTGACCGCTTCTTCCAAAGAACCGCCGTTTATCAAAACCTCCAGGCCTGCCGCCGTAGTCCCGCCCTTAGAAGTCACCTTATCCCGCAAAACTTCGGCTGATAAGCCGGTTTCTTTAAGCAAGGCCAGGCTCCCCTGCGCCGTAGACGCGGCTAATACCTTGGCCTGCCCGGGATTAAAACCTACGCTGACAGCCGCCTGGATAAGTTGGGGCGTAAAAATACCGCAGGTATAATCATCCCACTGCGCGGGCTGTTTGTCTTGGAGAAAATAATAAAGATATCCCGGCCCGCTTCCTGAGACTGCCGTGGCGGCGTCCATCATCTCTTCGCTGATAACCAGGGTCTCGCCTAATTCCTTGAACAATCTCTCCGCTAAATTCAAGTTCCAGGTGCTTGCTGTCTTGCCCTTGCATAAACAGCTCATCCCCTTGCCGACTTTAGCCGGGATGTTCGGCATTACCCGGATGACCTCTACGTCCTCCCCCAGCCGGCTCTCGATATAACCGGTAGTCGTGCCCGCGGCGATGCTGATCACTAGTTTTTTCTGGACGTCGAATTTAACGTGCTTTAAGACGTCCTCAAAATCCTGGGGCTTGACCGCCAGTATCACCACGTCCGACTTCTTCAGCAAGTCGTCCAGGGTTTTAGCTATATCTACCGAAGGGATGCCGAAGGTCCGGCCCGCTTCCTTGTCATAGACCTGGAAGGAGCAAACGCGTTTCATGCGCTCGTAAATAGCTGAGCCCATATTCCCAAAGCCGATTATCCCCGCGTTGACTTCATTCATTCTTGCCTCTCTCCGGAAAAGATCACCCTGCCCAGCCGCAATAGATCCGAACCTTCTTCGATGGCGACCTCAAAATCATCGGTCATGCCCATTGACAGGACCAGCGGCTGACGTCCGGCACCCGGCAGCTTTTGTATATTATCTTTAAGCTCCCGCAGCATCCTGAAATACGGCCTGGCTTTTTCAGGAGCATCCGCTAAAGGAGCGATGGTCATCAGCCCTTTTAAACTTATGTTCTTAAACCCGGGCATGCTATTCACAAGCTTAAGCGCTTCATCGGGTTTCGCGCCTGACTTAGAAGCCTCGGGGGATGTTTTCACCTCAAGTAGGATCTCCTGTATCTTGCCTGATAGGCCTGCCTGTTTATCGATCTCCTCAACCAGGCGCAGGCTGTCCACCGAATGGATCAGGTCAAATATCCTGACCGCCTCTTTTACTTTATTGGTCTGCAGGTGGCCGACCATATGCCACCTGGGCTTGGCCGCGGACGGAAAAAGGCTTAACGCGTTATATTTAAGCCCCGCTTCCTGGACGCGGTTCTCCCCGATATCGGTAAGGCCGCTTTCCAGGGCTTGCTTTAATTCATCGACCGTCCTGCCCTTGCTTACCGCGACTATGCTTATCGCGCCCGGGTCTCTTTTGGCCCTGGAACAAGCCAAAGAAACGCGGCGCCTGACCTCAAGAATGTTCCCCACGACCGTATCCATTCCTAGTATTATACATAATATAGGTATAGGGTCAATAAAAAACGAGAAAAACGGGGTCAGACCTGATTTTTATCGCTATTTGATATTGGAAAAATCAGGTCTGACCCCGTTTTTAAAAGTATTCTTGATAGAGTTCTTTGGCCCTGTTGACCAGCGAGATCACGGGATTGTGGGTGGGGTCCGGGCTGAATAAGCGGCCGCGGCTGCGTGTTGATTCGACACCCTGTTGTATCAAACCTATGGATGTGGCGTAAGTCAGGAAGCGCGCGGTGGAGGAAGAGGCTTCTTTTTTAACTGCCGCCGGTAACTCCGGGTTGGCAAATGACGCCATTTTCACGGGGAAACCAAGCTTGGCTTCCATCATCTCAAGAAATCCTTCTACCAGGATGGTCCTTCCGGCTACCGTGATATCATCAACGCTGGACTCTTCCGCTAATATCCGGCCCAACCTGGACTTAATGGAATTGCATAACGTTTCGGCCTTGGAGGTAAGGATATCGCAGATCGCCTTCTGGGAAATAGTGCGGTAGAAATTCTCTTCTTTTATCATCACCTCTTTATCCGGAACGTTCTCAGAAGGGCCCACGATCCCGTAAGATTCCTTCAGGTCCTTGGCCAGGGCAAAAGGTATTTTTAGCGCCTGGACAAAACCCTGGGTCAGGTCATCCCCGCCCATAGAAAGGGTATCGATGCTGTATAAAGTGCCGTCCTTAAAAACCAGGATGTCGGTGATATCGCTGCCGATATCGCATAAGATGTGCACGCCTTTATAGAAATCGTCCTCGTCAAATACTATTTTGCTGGTCGCCAGGCCCGATAGGAACAGCCCCTGCATCTGGCATCCCGCCTGTTCTATCGCCCGGTTAAGCCCCTGGATAAGAGGAAGCTTGACGCATATCAAATAAAGGTCCACTTCCAGTTTATGCCCGTATAACCCCAGAGGATCAGCAATGCCGTCCTGGTTATCGACAGTATAGCTTATGGGGATCTTATGCACGATGTCTTCTTCTATATTAGCCCCCAGTATCTGGGCTTCATGAATGACCTTGCGGATATCATACCGGGTTATTATCTTGCTCCCTCTTTCCGTAAGGGGTATGATCGCCCGGCTATGTTTGGTAATTATATCCTGGCCGTAAATATTGACAATGACCGATTTTACCGGCCGGCCGGACCTGGCATTTAAGCTCCTCAGGATCCTGCTGACGCAATCGGAAAAATCCGCGGAATCCACGACCTTGCCCATCTTCACCCCGCGGCAGGGCACGGACTCAAGAAAAATATCGGTAATAACCCCCTTCCTGGTGTAACCGGCAAGCGCGGCGGCGATCTTGCTGGATCCCAGGTCCAAAGCGCAGATGTAATTAGGTCTCATGTTAAGTTGTGCCCCCGTTAATCATCCAGATATTTTATTACAGGTTCTTTAAATCTAAGATCGATATATTTCACGTTCGAAAATCCCCGCCCTACATGAGCCAGCAGCGGAGCTAGAAGCTTGACCTTTCCGGCGATATCGTTATCGCCGATCTTTATCTCCACGTTGTTCGGGATAAAAAACGAGATCTTGTCCGCGCTGGAAGCGTTGATCCTGTTTATTTTATAATTCTTGAGCTCAACTGTACTATTGACCCGCTGGATCAGCTCCAAAGCGAGATTCAATTCTTTGATATTATACCTCATTCCGGGCTTGGCACCAAGCATCTTGCTTTCCAGCCCGGTTATGACCGGGAGGGCGGCATCCGTTCCTTTCAGGGCGACGTCAAATAACACGGCATCCTTCCCGACCAGGAAATAACGCGCAAGCTTGATATAGGCCAGCGGCGCTCTTTTCTTAAACTCCGCCATGACGCCGTTAGGCAGATACCTGGTCAATCTTATGTTGTTATAAGCCGGGTATGCCGCGCGTAAGCCCTTAGCCTGTTTCTCCAGGTCCAGCGAAAAAATATTGCGCCCCTTCAAATAAGAGAGGTCGATCGTATTGTCATTGGAGACTATATATTTTACGCTGAAATATTCCCTGCTTTGCAGGAATCCGGAAAGGCAGCGCAGGATGAAATAAAGAGCGATAGCCAATACCAGGCCTAAGATCAGGGCGTCAACGAGTAAATCTGTCTTCTTTTTTTTCATAAGCTAACTTTAGTAAGCGCTCGCACAATCGGACAAACTCGATGCCCGCGGCTCCGGCTGCTTTAGGTAAAAGGCTGGTAGGGGTAAACCCGGGGATAGAATTTATCTCCAGGATAAACGGCTTGCCCGCGGATAATATGATATCGACCCTCCCGAAACCGCAGCAGCCAAGGGCCCGGTATGCCCGCAATGCCGCCTCCTGTACCTTTTGACAGTCCTTCTTATTTAACTTAGCCGGCACCACATACCTGGTATCGCCCGATTTATATTTGGCTTCATAATCAAAGAATTCCCCGGCCGGGATTATCTCCACCACCGGAAGGGCGGTATTGCCCAATATTCCCACCGTCACTTCCCTGCCGCTGATATATTTCTCGACCAGGACGCATTCATCCAGGGCCAAGGCGCTTTCCAGCGCCCGCAGGAGATCCTTTTTATTATTCACGATAGACAATCCGATGCTCGAACCATGGGTCGCGGGCTTGACGACCACGGGAAAAGGCGGGCATTCTTTTAAAACGCGCTTTTTATCCAGGGCGCGGCGAGAGTATGCCTGACAGCCCGGAACATCCAGGTTGTAGATCCGGAAAACCTGCCTGGATAATATCTTATCCAAAGAAAGCCAGCTCGCCAAAACGCCCGAGCCGGTATAAGGCAGGTCCAGATCTTCCAGGACCCTTTGCACCTGCCCGTCTTCCCCGAAACGGCCATGAAGGGCGATAAAGGCGACATCGATCCCCTTATCCCTGATGATCTTCGCGGCTTTCTTCAGGTCGCCGGTCTTCAGGTCTATCGCTACCGCATCCAGCCCGGCGGCTCTTAATGCCTCATATACGGCCTTGCCTGACTTTAAGGATATTTCCCTCTCGCTGGAAGGGCCGCCCATCAGTACGCCGATCCTGCCGTAATCGTATCCGGTATCTTTCATCGCCATATTTTTATTTCCGGTTCTAATTCTATTTTAAATTTGTTCTTCACCTTTTTTTGAATAAGCTTCATCAATTCCAACACGTCCGCCGCGCGGGCATCACCCTTGTTGATGATAAAATTGGCGTGCTTATCCGAGACATAAGCGCCCCCGATACGCGCGCCTTTCAAACCGCAGGCGTCTATCAATTTCCCGGCTGAGGCGCCCGCGGGATTCTTGAACGCGCATCCGGCGCTGCGGCACGAATGATCCTGCGTGTCCAGGCGCTTTTTAAGAAGTCCATTTATCCGCTTTTGTATCGCCGGCTTCTTATCCGGCTTTAATTTAAAACGGGCGCTGATAACGATATACTTATCCAGGCCAGACTTTCGATAAGCCAGGCCCATATCATTTTTCTCAAGCCGCCTGATCCGGCCCCGGTGATCCATAACTTCCGCGTCCAGGACCACTCCGCCGATCTCCTCACCCGGGATACCGGCGTTCATGACCAGGCCCGCTCCGACAGTCCCCGGGATACCGGCCAGGAATTCCAGGCCCGCAAGACCATGGACGCTGGCGTATTTTAACAAAGCGGGCAAGGCGGCCCCGCCGCCCGCCTCCAGAATATTCCCCTCCGACCTTATTTTCCTGAAGAACGGCGAGCTTAATTTTATGACCGCGCAATCTAATTTTTTATCTTTAACCAACAAGTTGCTTCCCGAACCGATAAGGCGAATGGGCAGCTTTTCCCTCTTTAAGGCGCTTATCAACCCTATTAAATCGGAGGCATCCTCAGGCTCGATAAAGAAACTCGCGCGAGCGCCTATGCCGAATGTCGTGTGCCTGGATAAAGGCTCGTTACGCCTGATTCTTCCCCTTAATTGCTTCAGCCAATTCATCGCAGATCCTGGTTATGTCGCCGGCGCCCAGGGTCAGGATCAAGTCTCCGGCCCGGGCCTCCTTCAACACCTGGTCAATGATCCCGCCCTTAGGCAGGAATTGAACATCTTTATGGCCGTTCATTTTTATCTTTTCGGCAACAAGCGCGCCGTCAATACCCTCGATCGGCTTTTCGCCGGCCGGATATATATCCGTGACATATACGCGATCCGCCAGGTTAAAACTCCTGCCGAAATCTTCAAGCAGGAATTTAGTGCGGGTGAAACGGTGCGGCTGAAAGATGACTATCACCCTCCTGCGCCCCAGATACGATATCGCCGAAAGAGTCGCCTTGATCTCCGTGGGATGATGGCCGTAATCATCGACCAGCAGCATATCATTATGGTCCAGCTTTATCTGCAGCCTTCGCTGGGTCCCCTGATAAGTCGAGAGAGCTTTATGGATCAGGCGCAGGCCTACGCCGAGCTCCAGGGCGACGGCGATGACCGCCAGGGCGTTAGAAATATTATGCCTGCCGCCCAGGGAGAGATGGAACCTTTCCAGGAATTTGCCCTTCCAGAATACATCAAACTCCGAAGCCAGCCCGGCTATCTCTATCTTCTCGGCGTATATGTTGAATTCCGAAGAAAATCCAAAGAGCAGGAACTTCTTATGGTAGCCTTTTAATATGGCCCTTAAGTTCGGATCGTCCCCGCAACAGAGAACGCAGCCATTGTCTTTGGTGTTAGCCAAGAACTTCCTGAATTTATCCAATATATTAGCGAAATTGCCGTAATAGTCAAGATGCTCGTAATCGATATTGGTGATAACGGAGTAATCGGGTTTGTAATAAAGAAAGGAACCGTCAGACTCATCCGCTTCAGCCACAAAATATTCGCCGCTGCCGAAATAAGCGTTACTGTCCAGGTTGCGCAATATCCCGCCGGTGGCGACCGTCGGAGAAAGCCCGGCTTCGATCAAAAGGTGCGCGATGAGGGAAGTCACCGTGGTCTTACCATGGGCGCCGGTCACGGTAATGACCGTCTTATCCTGCATCAGCTCCGAAAGCATCTTGGCCCGCTGGATAACGGTGATCCCCCTGCTCCTGGCTTCCTGCATCTCGGGGTTGTCTTCCCTGATAGCCGAAGAGTAGACTACCAGGTCCGCCCCGTTTATATTGGAAGCGCTGTGGCCGACATGGATATAACATCCCGACCTCCTCAGATCCTCAAGGGCGCGGTTATCTTTAAGGTCAGAGCCGCTCACTTTCACGCCCTTCTTGAGCAGTATCCGGGCTATGCCGCTCATCCCGATGCCTCCGACCCCGATAAAATGTATGTGTTTAGTCATTAAATTAACGATAGGACTGTTCCGGACAGGTCCTGCTCAACGGCAGGATATTCAAGTTTATCATAATTCCCGCGCATCTCCTCAAGCTTGGCGCGGTCAGTTAGCAAGTCCGCGATCTTCTCTTTCAGGCTGTAAGCGTTCAGGTCCTTATCCTCAAGCAGTATGGCCGCGCCCTTATCGGTCAATACGCGGGCGTTGTACAACTGGTGCTGCCGCGCGTGCGGATAAGGTATTATGACCGCCGGCACGCGTAAACTCATAAGCTCGGCGATGGTAGCGGCTCCCGCGCGGGATATTATCAGGCTGCTGACCGTATAAGCATAGCGCATTTCCTTCAAGAAATCAAATACCCTTGCCTGGACCCCAGAATCTTTATACGCCGCGGATAACCGCTTAAGATCGGACCTGCCGCAAAGATGGATGACCTGGATAGCGTCCCGGTCGTCCAATAAAGACAGGCAGTCAAGGAAATGGTTATTTATCTTACGCGAGCCCTGGCTTCCGCCCATTACCAATATGGTGAATTTGTGTTTGGAAAATCCGAAGAAATCCCAGGCCTCCCCCGCGGCTTTCTTCAATATCTCCGGGCGCGCCATGTTGCCGGTGAAGACCGTTTTCCCGGCGTATTTTTTCAGGTACTGCCGGCTCTGAGGAAAACTTATCGCTATCTTATCGGCCAGCGGACAGAGGAACTTGTTCGCCCGGCCGGGTAACACATTCTGCTCGTGGATGACCGTCTTGATCCTCAGGAAACGCGCGAAGATGACCAGGAAAATGCTCGGATATCCGCCGAAACCGACGACTACGTCCGGCCGGTATCTTAAGAGTATGCCGAGGCTCTGGAACGCGGACAGTAAAAGGCGCAACAATGATAATATGTTAGAGATTTTCAAGGAAATCTCGACCGGCGAAGAGCTGATAAAAGCCAGTTTATACTCCGCGGGAAAAACATAATCCAGGGCGCTGCGCTTATTTACGACCAGGATGACTTGCGCGTCCCTGCGTTTTTTCTTCAGTTCCCCGAGAAAACTCAGAGCGGGGAATATATGCCCCCCGCTTCCTCCGCTTGCCGCCAGTATTTTCATGATTTTTCCATTAATATCAAAGTAATATCGTCATATTGAGGATAGTTCCCGATAAAAGAATAGACTTCATCCCTGATAACCTGCATTAATTCCTGGGGAGATTTTTGAATATTACTTTTAAAAATAGACTGGACCCTCTCCAAGCCGAATCTTTCTCCAGATTGGTTTTGAGCTTCAGTGACCCCGTCAGTATAAAGCAGGATCTTATCATTCTGCTCGAATTTTATCTGCTTCTCTTCCAGGAAACCGTCAATATCGGAAAGCATTCCTAACATGAATCCTCCTGAGAGAATCGTCTCTAATTGGCCGGATTGACTATGATAAACCAGGATATGCTCATGGCCGGCTGAAGAATAAACCATAGTCTTATCTTCCGGCCGCCAGAGAAAATAGAGCATCGTCATGAATTTGTGGCCGCTTATGTGCTGGCTGAGTATTTGATTAGCGCGAAGCAGGATCTGCCTCGGGGAGACCTCTTCCTGCGACAAGGTGTTGATAGCAGTCTTGGCCATTGCCATCAAAAGGCCCGCGGCAACGCCTTTTCCGGAGACGTCTCCGATGACTATCCCGAATGAGCCTTTTTGCGGCACGGAAATAAAATCATAGTAATCTCCGCCTATCTCCTTAGCCGGCTGCATCAACCCGGCAACGGAAATCCCCGGTATCCTGGGAGATTCATGCGGCAGGAGGGTCATCTGTATCTCCCTGCCCATGCGCATTTCTTCGTCCATCCTCTCTTTTTCCGCCAGGTCCTCATAATGCAAGGCATTAAAAACAGTGACTCCCGCTTCCTGGCCCAGCTTCTTAAGAAGCTCGACATCCTTTAAGGTATACGGCTGCAGATTCTCCTTTTTCCCTAAGCCTAAAAGCGCGTAGACCTTATTCTCAAGCACCAGGGGGACGATAAGATCTATTTCATTATCCTTAAAGTAGCGCCCGGCACCCTGCTTGATATCCTCGTAATGCGCGTCAAGCTCAACCTGGTCCTTATCCAGGACATCCTTATGTTCGATGATCCACTTGCAAAAAGCCTCGCCTGCGCCGATCCGGCTCTGGCTGCCGGAAAGCTTCTTTTTCTCCTCATCGGTGGTATAGATCTCCAGGCCCGCGTACTGCTTTAAACCCGCCACTTCTTTATATCCCCGCCTGCCCAAAAGCGCGTAATTTTTTTCATCCTTGGATATCACATAGAAAAGGCTGTTGCGAAGATACATGGTCTCGCATACTTCATCCAGAAGCTGCCGGGTAAGCTCTTCGATATTAATTGTCGTGGCGATCTTCTCGGCGACCTTGCCCAGGATAGTCTGGTAATCGTATTTTCGGCGGCGGAATAAATGGTCTATGCGCGGCCGCAGCCTGGTATAATAAGCCACAAAAAGCATAAGATAAATACTGGCGACTGCCAGATTAACCTTAAAGGCAGTCGACGCGGGTAGGTCTTTCAGAAAGAAATTAATGAGCGCAAGCTCGATCAGCGCCGCGGGTAAAACGAGCATAATCAGCGTACTGACCCACAATAATGTCTTATGGACAACGGTATCGATCTCCATGAACCGGTAGCGCACGATCAAATAAGCGCTGATAAAGAAATAAACTACCAGGAAATAATCATCGGTAATATAAATGTCGGGAATGATTCTTAAAACGCCGCTGAAATAAACTAATCCCGCAAACCCCGCGATGATTATCGCGGCAGTGTAAACTTTCAGCTGCTTCTTCCTTAGCAGTACCCTGGCGTTTATAATGCCCGTGAACAATTCGGCAAGTATCAACATAAAGGTAAGGAAAAAGAAAGCCATAAAAATATACATCACCGGCCCCGGCACGACAGTAATATACCTGCCGTATCTCTCAATAGCCGGGACAAACAACCCGGACAGGACAAAAGGTTCGAACAACAGACAAGAAATATAAATAAACTTTACGAGCTTCTTCCTTTTTTCGGTGTTCCCTACTATAAGAGTACAAAAATGATAACACAGGGCCGGCACAAAAAAAGCGAAGCTGTGACAAATACGCAGATAAAATAACTGCAGGGCAGGCGAAGAAACAAAATTACCGATGAATGATCCAAAGCTCCAGCCGCCGATAGTAAGCCCCAGCGTGCCAAAGGTCAAGTTTACCTTATTCTTCCTGTCTTTGGTGATAACAAAAACGGCGATGGCCAGGTT
>JAQTUY010000038.1:0-9770 GCA_028707105.1 Candidatus Omnitrophota bacterium
CATCTATATCTTCGTCCCTGGCAGAGGTAAGATATTCAAAAGACAACCCTCCCTTTCCGCCGAACTCAACGTGCAGCTGTTCTTTTCTTACCCTCTCGCCTTCAAATGCCGCCGCGTAAGGAACGGGGATAGCCACCTCGGCAAGCTTGACCTTTATCCCCCTGGTGACGATGCACTTGGAAGCCAGTTTCGTATAATCCTTTTCCGTTATCAGGGCTTCGTAAAGAGTTGTGTCTATCTTACCCAGTTGCGGGACTTCCAAGTCTGTTATTATGGGAAATCCGAAAGCTAACACTCCCAGGCCCGTGGCGACCAAAACCTCGTCTACATGGCCCAAGAGCAAAACAAAAGCCGGCACGCGGTTACGCACGTATTCAAGTATCTGCTGCCACTGGCCCGGTTTACATCCGCCGTATATTAACGCCGCCCTTACGGCAAAATTGACCGCGTATATCGCCGAGAGATAATCTTCTCCCAGCGGAACGACATAATCCTCGAGCCCAAGCTCAACGCCTCTACTTTCAAGCTGCTTTTTAAAAGTATTGCCTTTAATATTTCCGGCCAGCAGGCTTACGATACTGCGGGTCTGAAAATCCCTGATCAGCGCCACTGATGCGTCCTCATCCTTTGCCGGGCCCAGCACTACTCCGATACCGGCTATCCTCCCGTCGACAAGCTGGATACCCAGCGAACGCAATAAATTATCCGGTAAAAATCCGATGGTCTGAGGAGAGGGGTGCTCTTTATTTAAGACCATAAGCGCGGCCAGTATTTCCTCACAAAACAAAGTCGCCAGCCCTTTATTAAGGATTCCCCCCAGGGCCGCGATGGATAAGCCGCTTTTAGCGGGGATATTATTGCTCAGGCCTTCCGCCTGTTTCCAGGCTTCCAGGCAATCGCCCAACGTCTTTACTTCTATATTCAAGAGCGCGTTTATTAAAGGAAGATAATAGTTGGTCTGCGCAAAGCCTATCTGCGCCTCTTTCCCTTTTTCGGCTACGGCCTTGTCTAAAGCCGCGCGCGTCGCTTTCAATACCGCGTCGCTGCCTTGACCGCCCAGATCGACTAAGACGTCTGACATCGCTCCCCCATCCTTTTTATAATGTTGTCCGCGACAGATACGCTTTCATTGATGACTTCATCCCAGGCCTTGCTCTGCCGCTGCCCGTCAGGACGGACGCACACCGAACCGCAGGCAAAAACCCCTTCCACGCTGGTCTGCATCCCCTCATCCACTAAAACAAAACCATCAATTGTTTTTATATCCGCGCTCTTCAAGAAGCCCGCGTTGGATTCAAACTCATCGCAAAAGATGACCGAGCAGACACCTATAGCCTTGCCGTTTTCCAACTTGATGGCCTGAACCTCGCCTTCACCGATGATCTCCTGCAGGCCGATATTGATGACCTCCACATCCTGCGGAATAAGCGCAATATCAAAAGGCGCGCGGCTGATCAGTTTTACCTCTGTTTTATGTCTAAGAGTAATAGCCCTGGCCAGGATGAGCGATGCCTCATCCGAACTCACCAGGCAGACAGGATGGACTATAATACCTTTAGTGAATTCCTTAAGGTCATCCAGAGTATAAAATAAAAAAGAACCCGGCTTTCTGGCTCCGGGAATATCCGGTAATACCGGCTTGACCCCGCAGGCGATCACCAAAAAATCATATTCCAGATTATTCTTATCCTTAAAATACGCCGTTCTTCTCTGAAGATTGACCGCGGTTGCTTCCTTTTCCTTCAAGAAAGCGATATTGTTCTGCCGGTAAAAATCATCATCCGCCAGGAAGATATCCTTTTCTTTTATCTCCCCCGCCAGAAGACCGGGTAGTTTCCTTTTATCGTAAAAAGGGTACTTCTCCGCGCTGACCAGGGTTATTTGGGCCTCTTTATCTTTTTCCCTTATTTTTTGCGCGACGGTATGACCCGCCAGAGAAGCGCCGATAATGAGCACGTTTGACATATTAAAGTCCTGCCGCCTCCAAAACGCGTGGAACCACTTTGTGCCAGCCGATAGGCATAATATGAATACCCCGGCACATCGGTTTTAATTCCTTTATCAGCCGCGCCGCTATCTCAACAGACTTGGCGGCCCGATCTTTAGTTTCTTCCATTTCCTTGATAAGGTTATCCGGCACGAATACGCCCGGGATATTCTTATTCATAAAACGGGCCATCCCGGCGGATTTTAATACCACTATACCGGCGATAACAGCGGCCTTAAGGTGCTTAGTCTTATTAAGAAAATCCTCAAATGTCTTTATATCGTAAACCGCCTGCGTCTGGAAAAATTCCGCTCCCGCCGCCATCTTTTTTTCCATCTTGATGATCTGCGGCTCAAGCGGCTCTGCTCCGGGATTAACCACCGCGCCGAGGCAGAATTTCGGGAACGCTCCCTGCAGTTTATTCCCTTTCATGTCCATGCCGGCCTCAAGCCCTTTGGCCACGCGCAAAAGCTGCACCGAATCCAGGTCGAAAACAGGCTTAGCTTCAGGATGATCGCCCATTGTCGTATAATCGCCGGTTAAAATCAATATGTTCTCGATGCCTAAAGCCGCGGCGGAAAGAATATCCGACTGCAGGGCTAAACGGTTACGGTCGCGACAGGTAATCTGGAGGATAGGTTCAAGCCCCTTCTGCTTAAACAGGCCGCAGACCGTAAGCGAACCCAGACGCATTACCGAACTCTGCAGGTCGGTTACATTAAAAGCATCCACCCTGCCCCGGACCAACTCGGCATCCGCCAGGATCTGCGCCGTCTCAATCCCCTTAGGCGGCCCGATCTCCGAAGTCACCACAAACTTCCCGGCTCGTATTTTTTCTTTAAAAGTCATATTATTGATTTTTAACTGGCTCTTTCACGCTTGCATCCAGAAAAATTGGCACTTCTTCTGATTTAATATTATAAGAAGTTATAATACATTTTATAATTTTAACAAAGTATTCGTAATAAATCTGGTGGTATTTCGAGCGAATGACGATTTTAGCCAAAGCAGCTTGAGCAGCAAGGGTATCCCGATGTCAGCCAAGAGGCTGACAATATCGGGACGGCGAGGATGTTTGAGCGTCTTTGTCAAAAGACAAAGACGCGAGTTCCGCAGCCGCCGAGCTGCGAAAGACCTTTGGCGTTAAGAAATCGTCCTGAGCGAGAAAAACCGACAGATTTATTTAAACTACCACTGCTTGAATATAAAGAACACCGCGCCCAGGATCATCAGGAAGCCGACGATATAATTCCACTTCAGGCCTTCCTTAAGATAGGTCACGGAAAAGATGCAAAAAATGACCAGGGTGATCACTTCCTGGATAGTCTTGAGCTGAGCGGCAGAATAGTGGGAATGCCCCATCCTGTTCGCGGGTACCTGAAAACAATACTCAACAAGCGCTATCATCCAGCTGACAAATACGGCGATCCATAAAGGAGAGTTCTTAAACCTTAAATGCCCATACCAGGCAAAGGTCATGAATACATTTGATATCGTCAAGAGGACTATCGTTCTCATAGTTGTATTCTCATTGCTGCGATCTAGCCGCCTCAACGACATTACGCATCAACATCGTGACTGTCAGCGGCCCGACTCCGCCGGGAACCGGCGTGATCCATGAAGCCCGCTGGGATGCGCCCTCAAACTCCACATCCCCCGCTATTTTATCCCCCACGCGGTTAATACCCACATCCACTACCACCGCGCCCTCTTTTATCCATTCACCCTTGATCAAACCGGCCTGGCCTACCGCCACTATCAATACCTCGGCTCCCTTAACATGCTGCTCCAATTTACCGGCCTTGCTGGTGCCGATATGACAGACCGTGACCGTGGCCAACTTATCCAGCAACAAAAGGCTCAAAGGCTTACCCACGATCTGGCTATGCCCGACTACTACCACTTCCTTGCCGTACAGGTCTATCCCTGTATCTTTTAATAACTCCATTACCGCGGCGGCGGTGCAGGGCAGGATATTGGCCTGAGCAAATACTATCTTGCCGATATTAGCCGGATGCATACCCTCCGCGTCTTTAGCCTCGGAGATAACGTTGCTCACTCTTTTATGATCTATGTGCCGCGGCAAAGGCATCTGAACGATGATGCCATGGACAGACTTATCATCATTCAGCTTCCGGATCAATTCCAGAAGAGAGGCTTCAGTAGTCTCCTGCGCTAATTTATGGAACCGGTATTCTATTCCCAGATTCTCGGCGTTCTTCCTCTGGGACTTAGCGTAACTTTCCGCTCCGGCGTCTTCCCCCACCTGCACGCTTGCTAATACCGGCTTGACCTTAAGGAGCTTAACCTGCTGTTTGATCGCCTCTTTGATCCGCTCGGCGATCGGTTTACCCTCTAATAACTTTGCCAACTTTGGCCTCCGTATCTTTTCTTATCCTGGACACCAGTTTAGCTTTTTTAGTAAACTCATTTCTTATCTTCTTTGTCAGAGTGGCATCATTCAATATTTTCAGGTTTATCTCGATATTATGGTAAGCTCCGGCAAATCCCGACTCCAATAAGACCGCCGCGACCGCGACATCGCTGATAAGATTGATATTGCCTTTTTTAACCAGCGGGGGGCACAATTGTATCCCCTCAAAAACAAGGCGGCAGACCTTTAAAGGCACCTCCAGGGATTCCTTAACGTTCCTGCTCCGGTAAGCGGTCACATCCAGGTCCAGCAGCCTTAAGAAATCATTCCTCAAACTCTCGGAACTTGCCAGCATTTTTTTCAGCTCTTTTTCGTATTCGGCGTACCTTGCTTTGCCGATGGTAAAATTGAGCACCATGCTGATCAATGACGCTCCCAAAGCAGCGCTCATAGCCGCGGCAGAGCCGCCGCCGGGCGCGGGAAGCCTGCCTGCCAGGTCATTTAAATATTCTCTAAGCGTCTTATCACAATACATACTTGGCTCCTGAATTTACGCTAGTCTTATAATATCCCCTTTTTCGTTAATGTCAATATGTGTAGCTAGCGTCCAGGGTAAAGGCATCCTTTACAAGCTCCAGCTGGGGCAGGTCATTAACATAAGAAACGCTGACCACGTCAAAACGCGCCGGTGACTCCAGGAGTTTATGGTCTTTCAAGAAAATAAGCGCGCTTTCGGAAATCTTTTTTTGTTTATGGGCCTGGACCGCCTCATCGGGCGCTCCAAACCTGGAGCTTGCGCGTGTTTTAACCTCAACAAAACAAACGGTGTTATTTTCCCTGGCTATGATATCTATTTGTCCAAGCTTGGTGCGGTAATCAGTGCAGATTATTTTATAACCCTTTGTTTTAAGAAAAGAGGCTGCGGCTATTTCGCCTTTACAGCCCAGATCGATATTGCGTCTAGACATAAGCAAAGCTTAATCGATGGATCGGGCACGGCCCCAATTCCGCGAGGCGCTTGCGGTGCATCATCGTAGGGTAGCCCTTGTGTTTACCAAAACCATACTGCGGCCAGATATTATCGTATGAAACCATGATCCGGTCACGCTTGACCTTGGCGGCAATTGAAGCGGCGGCAATACTCCTGGACTTGGCATCGCCCTTCACTACGGTAGTAATACTGCATCCGGGAACATCTATCGGCATATTGCCATCGACCAGGATACAGATCTTGCCTCCGGCTTTGACCAGCCCCTGCCTGTTTATCCTGGTGATCAGGGCGATCACGGCTTTTTCCATTGCCAGGCGCGTGGCCACACGTATATTGGAACTATCAATGACCTTTTCATCGACGATCCCGATCTCAAAGCAGCTTTTAGTTATCAATTCCAGGAATGCCGCCTCCCTTTGACGGGGGCTTAATTTCTTGGAATCATCGATCCTGCTTTCAAACTGCGAGTCTTTCTTAAGCCAGACCGCTCCGGCGACTACGGGCCCGGCCAACGGCCCCCTGCCCGCTTCGTCCACTCCGATAATTACCTCGAAACCTTGATCTTCAAACCCCTGGTCAAAACAGGGTTTTATCACTTCGCGTCCTCGACTTTAGTGGCGGCTTTTCCTATTCTTTCCCTGAGATAATACAACTTGGACCTTCCGGCCTTGGCGCGCTTTATGACCTCAATACGCTCAATATTAGGAGAATAGAACGGAAAAACACGCTCCACTCCTTCGCCGAAAGATATCCTTCTTACCGTAAAGCTGCTTCTTATGCCGTGTTTTTTTAAGCCGATGATAACGCCCTCAAAAGGGTGCAGGCGCGTCTTATCGCCCTCGGCTATTTTGGTCATCACCTTGACGGTGTCTCCGACACCAAACTCAGGGATATCTCTTTTTGTAAACTGCTCTTCGATCATCTTCATCTTATCCATTGTAATACTCCTTTAGTTGACACCCCACGCTAATCGCACCTAGCCCTAATATGAATTAGGCTAGTGTCCGCCTTGTGGCGGAGTACCCGGCGCCTATTGGTATTGCGCCGGTATCCCCCTGTGGGGAAATTGCGTGGGTGTTGGACCCGTGTCCAAAGGTCCGGCCTTCTTTCTTTTGTCCTTTTAACGGCTTGCTTTTTTCTCCACTCTTCAATATCTTTATGATTGCCGGATAAAAGTATTGCCGGAACTTTCATCCCTCGATAATCGGCAGGCCTTGTATACTGAGGATATTCTAATAAGTTACCTTCAAATGACTCAAAATGCAAGGATTTTTTTTCTCCCAGCACCCCGGGAAGCAAGCGCACGATACAGTCCACAAGGACCATCGCGGGAAGCTCCCCTCCTGTTAAGACATAATCCCCCACAGAGATCTCCTCATCCGCTAACCTCCGCCTCACCCTTTCATCCACTCCTTCGTAATGCCCGCAAATAAGGATCATATGCTTTAAAGCGGCGATCTTCCCGGCTGACTTCTGCGTCAGGGTCGTCCCTTGCGGCGTAAGCAATATTATACGGGGCTTTACGGACCTGGCCTTGGATTTTTTGATTATATCCTTTACCGCCCTGAATATCGGATCAGGCTGCATAACCATACCCGGCCCCCCGCCGAAAGGCCGGTCATCCACCTTATGATGTTTATCCAGGGTATAGTCCCGGAGGTCATGGATATATATCTTGACCTTGCCCTTGGCCTGTGCGCGTTTGATTATCGACTCGCTGAGCACGGCGTCAAACATCCCGGGAAATATGGTGATTATGTCTATACGCATTGATCATACCTTTCCAGGAACTCTTTTTTAAACTCCGTATACCTGTCCCGGCTTATGGCTTCCCTGGCTTTGCGCATCATCTCCAGGTAAAAATGTATATTATGCAGCGATACCAGGCGCATCCCCAGCATCTCGCCGCAATTAAATAGATGCCGCAGGTAGGCGCGGCTGAAATTCCTGCAGGCGTAACAGCTGCAATCCTCATCCAACGGCTTATTTTCATAAGCATGCAGGGCGTTACGCACGGTTATTTTACCCTGGCTGGTAAACGCCGAACCGTTCCTTCCGTAACGGGTAGGCACGACACAATCAAACATATCTATGCCTAATTCCACTGCCTTGATGATATCCGGCGGTGTCCCTACCCCCATAAGATAATGCGGTTTCTCCGCGGGCAGATACTGCACGGTAAAGCCGGCGATATCATACCCCAGCCCCTTAGGTTCCCCTACCGAAACCCCGCCGATGGCGTAACCGTCGAAATCCATCTCCACCAGCCTTTGAGCGCTTTCCCGGCGCAGGTCATCATATGTCGAACCCTGCACAATGCCGAACAGCAGCTGCCCCTGTCCCCTGGAAGCCGACTTAGAGCGCTGTGCCCAATCCAGGGACCTTTTCATCGCCACCTGCGCGTGGTCTTTAGCGCAGGGATAATGCACGCACTCATCCAGCTGCATCATAATATCGGTGCCCAGGTCTGCTTGTATCTGTACCACGTCTTCGGGCGTCAAAAAATGTTTAAAACCATCTATGTGCGACTGGAATTCAACACCCTCATCGTTTATCTTCCTTAAAAGCGCGAGGCTGAAGATCTGATAACCGCCGCTGTCGGTAAGGATCGGTTTCTGCCATCCCATAAAATTATGCAGGCCGCCCAGGTCCTTGATGACCTCTGTTCCCGGCCGCAGGAATAAATGGTAAGCGTTAGACAAGATTATCTGGGCGCCGGATTCATCCAGCTCCTTCGGTGAAATAGCCTTGACCGACCCTTGAGTGCCCACCGGCATAAAACAGGGGGTCTGGATCTCTCCGTGAGCGGTAAGTAATTGACCCAACCGCGCCTTACTATTCTTATCCTGGTGCGTTAAAGTAAAATTCATCATTTGTATTTATATTAACATACGAAATGGACGCTGACAATGCCGATAATAGGGACAGCGACCTATTTCTTATTTTTTGAAAAATAGGCCGCTGTCCCCAATTTGATCATTCGCGCTTGGATAGGCGGATGAACAGGAACCTTATGACCATAACCGTTATCACGGCTATTATGAGCAATACCGCGCCGAGGATCGCCACCGGCAGGGCTGCCGCTACGAATTTAACGCTCTTGATACCGGCAGCTACCATGCTGTCCTGGATAAAATGTTTGCTGTCTTTTAAGGCTTTTACTGAAACCGCGGACTCGTGGAAATTAACCGTCACGGTAGTAAATGATACGGCATTATTCAAGGCCTCGATCCGGTTCTTCAGATATTCAACCTGCCTTAATATCGGGGTCAACTCCGATTCCAGCCTCATGGCTTCAGGTATGGTATTCTGCCTCTTCTGCAAGGCCTCCAACACCTTATTGTAAACGATCATTTCCGCGTCCAGTTTAGCCTTAAGGTTGGAATACTCCTGGCTGACATCCTGGCTGCCTGTAGAGATATTCTCAACTTTACCCAACGCGCTTAAACGGTCTAAGGCTGCGGTAAACTTATCCTTGGGGATACGCATAGTCAAGGTACCGGCCTGCCTGCCTTCCTTATCCTCATAGAAACTGGAAGCCGCCATATATCCACCCAATTCCTGACAGATCCTGGAGGCTGCGCCGTATGTTTCCTTGCCGTCCTCGACCTCCAATTTGACCACTCCGGTGCGGATGATATATTCGCCTACACCTGTAGCCGGTAATGAAGGCTGGATGACAATTACTGTCCCTTGGGCCGGCTCACAAACTTTTTCCTGAGCTGCCGGAAGAGCAGGAGCATACACTTTACTTGTAAAAGCCTGGCCGCTTGAACCTCTGGAAGACCCTCCAGAATAATCTTGAGAAACCTTACATTGCTCATTGCTAACGGCATAATATTTATCGTCCTTACGGCCATTTATTGACGAAACGCTTTTCTGGTTCGCAGTAGACGCCGTAGTAGTAATATATTCCTGCCTGTAATAAGGTTCGTAATGCCTTGTCGCTTTGGTGGTAAAACCAGGAGTATACTGATCGCTTATTTCATCAGTAGTTACACCGGTTACTTGCGCTAACTTATCCGGCATACCTCTTTTCACCGCGACATTCAGACAAACCAATAGTAAGATCCCCGCCAATACTCCCGAAGGGATCATGATGGCTAATGTTCTTTTTTTCATTTTGACCTGCCCCCTTTCAAGTTCACGGCGCACAATCTCAGCCTTAACCGAACTGTCAAAACTTTCATCCAGGGCCGGAGCCTTCCACATATTAAGCTGCGCGGAGAGCATCTTTAAGCGTTCCAATTCTTTAGCGCAGGCATCGCACTCTTTGAGGTGCGCTTCAACTTTTTTCCGCTGCTGTTGCGTTAGCTGCCCGTCCAAATAGCCGCTTAATTCTTCCTTAATATGTCGTCTAAACATCATAAACCCCCTTTGAATTCTTTCTCGTAGGGAATTAATTTGCCTTTTAGGTT
>JAQTUY010000038.1:9870-12600 GCA_028707105.1 Candidatus Omnitrophota bacterium
AATAACGTGGTATGCGGCAGGTGAAAATTAGTGATAAGGCTGTCCACCATCTTAAATTCATAACCGGGATAAATAAACAAGTCCGTGCGCCCCTCTTTCATTCCGCGCCCGTAAGACTCCAGCGAACGCACGCTGGTAGTCCCCACCGCGATAACGCGCTTATTGGCGCCGTGCGCCCTGCCGATCGCCTCCGTGGCGGCGCCGGAGATCTTAAAATATTCCTCCTCCATTTTATGCTCTCTGATATCATCCGCCTTGACCGGCTTAAAAGTCCCGTAACCGACATGCAGGGTGACATAGGCGGTATGCGCGCCCATAGACCTGACCCTGTCCAGCAGCTGGGGCGTAAAATGCAGCCCCGCGGTAGGGGAAGCTACAGCTCCGGGCTCTTTGGCGTAAACAGTCTGATAATAAACCGAATCGGATTCCTCCGGTTCTCTTTTAATGTACGGCGGAAGCGGCATCCTGCCCAGGGCATAA
Organism: Candidatus Omnitrophota bacterium; assembly: GCA_028707105.1. Next base: position 10,351 of record JAQTUY010000038.1, read on the forward strand.
ACCGCTTCGGGATCCGCGGCATCAAAAGTAACCTCGTCCCTGGCGCTGACCGTGCACGAGATGCTGCCGCCGTCAAGAACGATCCTCTCTCCGGTCTTGATCCGCGCCGGCTTGATCAACGAACTAAAAGTGAGCCCGGATTTACGCTCCAGCAGGAGGAATTCTACCCGGCCGCCGGTTTTGCGCCTGCCCAGGATACGGCTGGGCAGGACCTTGGTATTATTCAATATCAGCAGATCGTCCTTGTTAAGGTAATCCGTAATATCCTTAAAAATACGGTGTTCGACCGTTTCGCGGCGGCGGTTTAAAACCAGAAGCCTGGCGGCGTCGCGTTCTTTTATCGGATTCTGCGCGATCAATTCTTTAGGCAGGTCGTACTCAAAATCGGATAGTTTCATTTGTCGGCAGATCTTATTTTAGCGGACTGCTAATTCCACTCCGGGATAATAATACTTTAATATCTCATTATATTTATACCCGCGCTTAGCCATAAAATACGCCCCCCACTGGCATAAGCCTACGCCGTGCCCCCAGCCAAGCCCGTCAAACACCAGGTCATCGCCGGTTGTTTTGACCGTAAAATTAGTGCTCCTGATGATGTTATTGCCTACCGCGCTCCTGAAATCCTTGGAAGTAATATCCAGGCTGTTCTTTTCGCCGTTTATCTTCAGGAACGCGGCCCTGCCGGAAGGGTCGCGCCCGGATATAACGATATCCTTGACGTTATCTATTTCAAAACCCGCTTTTACCAGCTTTTCCTTAAGTTCCTTTCCGGTCAGGAGATTGTGCCATTTAAAATGCGGCGAACCATTGCAGAATCCGCAGGCCACTCCTTTTAGGGGAGCCATATCTATCTTCCACAATAACGACGCGTCCTCGGTATGCCCTCCGCAGGAAGAATGAAAATACGCGGGCAGCACCTTGCCGTTGAACATCAATATCGCTCCCCGGGTATCGTCCACTGCCTGGCTGGTACGGTACCGTTCAGAAGTCCTTCCGCCATAGACTTGCGAATAAACATCCGCGGTAACGTCATATTCCTTGGATACGTTCTCCTGGGATTGATAAGCGGCAAAAGTGCGGCAAATGATCGCCTGGGCCTTAAGCGCTTCCATCGGCCAATAATGCGAGGCTTCATGATACAAGACCCCCTTGATGTAATCTTCCAGCTCGATGAAATTAATAGCGATAAGGTGCATATGATCCTTTTTGAACAGCAGGATATTACCCCTGAATTGGCGCCCGTCGATGATGATGGGGGAATCGCTCGTTGATTTTATGAAGATCCTGGAAGTATCGCAGACAAGGCTGCCCACAAGGATACCATCCTTGCCGGCCAGCACCGGCGCGCTTAGGCTCTTGCCCTGCGATAAGAGATCCCCGCTCAGGGAATCAACTATTTCGTAAGGACCGTTGACCCTGACGCTTAGATTGTCAGCTTCCTGCCTGATAGCGACGCGAATGTGCGGTTTAACGGCAGTAACTGCCTGTGGGACATCAGCCTGCGCGTAGCAGAATACAGCGCTTAAGCACAAGGCCAGGGCCAGGGCGTACCCCTTTAACTTACTTTTAAAAAAACGCATCCTTGACCTCATCGACGTGACCCTGCGCCCACGGCTATCAGGATGACGCCGAAGGTTATGAGTGTTTTCCCGATTTCCTGCATCTCTCCATCTCCGAATAAATACACCCGCAATATTTCTGGCAATAGATCCCCTTAAGCTTGGCTTCATCATGGGCCTTCCTGAAACCTGGACGAAAATCTTCATGATGAAATCTGACACCTTCCCGCTCCGCAGCCTCCAGGCCTAATTTCACAAGAAGTTCCTGGTCCTGATAGGGGCTGACCAGAAGCGTTGTGGAAAAGCAATCAAACCCCTTCTCTTTAGACTGCTTTGCCGTATCCTTTAACCTCATCGACCAGCAGATAGAGCATCTCCCCGGAGCTTCTTCCTCAAGATTAACAGCGTTAAAATACTCTTGAGGATGGTAGTCAGGATAAAAAACCTCTAAGCCAAGCGAGCTGCCAAGATCCATGACCGCCTGCTTCCTGTTCTTGTATTCAGAGAACGGGTGGATATTGGGGTTATAGAAGATCGCGCTTACCGTAAACCCGTCTCTCTGCAGCTTTTCCAAAGGATAGATCAGGCACGGCGCGCAGCATGTGTGTAATAATAGTTTCATAGATTCCGATAAATTTCTCTTAGCGGGTCCTGACGAGGCGCATTCTCGCAGGAACGCTCGAGCCGC
>JAQTUY010000172.1 GCA_028707105.1 Candidatus Omnitrophota bacterium
TATTCTATCTGCATTCCCAGTTGATGGAGCGCGCCGGAAGATTAAAGAAGGAGCTGGGCGGCGGCTCCATGACTTTCCTGCCGATCGTTGAGACCCTGCAGGGCGATATTACCGGATATATCCAGACTAACCTTATTTCCATCACCGACGGCCAGATCTACATCGGTTCGTCTATTTTCCGCGAAGGCTTTAAGCCGGCCATCGACCTGGGCCTTTCAGTTTCCCGTATCGGCAGTAAAGTCCAATCCAGCGCCATTAAAGAGGTGAGCCAGGGCCTGAGGTTGGAGTATGCCCAATACCGTGAGACGCTGCGCTTGACCAAATTGCGCACCCGTTTATCTACCGAGGCGATGGAGAAGATGCGGCGCGGGGATACCTTAAGGACCCTGCTGATGCAGTTAAACGGCCATCCGGTTCCCGAGGTCGAGGAGATAATCCTTTTTTATGCTTTTAAGCGGCGCATACTGGAAGTCGTTCCGCCGCATATTTTGGAGAAGTTCATCGCGGAGTTCTTCAGGGATCTGTCTAAAGAGAGCCCGCAGGCCGTTGCCAGCCTGGAGGCCAATAAGGATCTTACGGTAGACGTAAAAAACGAGCTCGATAAGGCCTTTGTGAGATTCTTTAAGGCCGTTGAGAGCGAGAATGGCCAAAACGCTTAAATGATCACCCTATCTACCCTGAAACAGGACCTGGAATTCAGCCGCGGCCTGGGAGATATCATCGACGTATTAAAGACTACCGCGCTGGCGCAGTTCCGTTCTTTACAGCTTAGAGAGAAGATCAACGAAGAATTTGTAAATGACATTGAGTCGTGTTTCTCAACCTTGCGCCTTATCAGAAGCAACGTCAATCATCCCTATTTTTTTGCGCGGGAGGGCAAGGCCCGGGCGATAGTCGTGGTCGCCTCGGATGAAGGTTTTTTAGGAGGATTGACCACGTCGCTGATTAACGCCGGGCTTGATCAGCGCGCTTCCGCGGAGGATGAGATCATCGTCCTGGGGGAACGCGGCGCAAGATACCTGGAAGATGTTAACGCGGATTTCACTCTTTTTCCCGGGATTACCGACGAGATCAATTATAAAGAGGTAGAGGACCTGCGTGATTACCTGATCAACGGCTATCGCAAGGGTTATAAAGAGATCGTTATTGTTTATCCGGAGTTTATTTCGCTTTCTTCGCAGAAGATCACTACTTTCCGGATGCTCCCTTATCAGGGGTATAGCAGGGCAAAAGGGCCCGTGAGGGCCTTGCCGGAGGAGGTCCTGGTCGAACCGTCTTTCGCAAGCGTGCTTGAGGTGCTGGTCGAATTATGGATGGGCGTTAAGCTCCTGGAGATATTCTGGTCTTCCAAACAGTCCGAATGCGCGGCCAGGATAATGCATCTTGAAGGGAGCACCCAGGAGTTGACCCAGCTTAACCGTAAACTTACTTTTGAATATTTCAGGCAGGTGCATTCATTAAGCGATAAGACTATCCGGGAGATATCCGTTTCAAGGAACCTGCTTATAAAGAGCAAGACCAACATAGGCTAAATATGGACCATGTATTGGAAGGGAAGATTGTAGCTGTGTATGGAGCGGTGGTGGATGTGCAGTTTTCCAATTCATCCCTGCCCGGGATACATGAGATCGTCAAGACTTATAATTTTGACGGCATGGAGATCATCCTGGAGGTCATCGAGCATCGCGAGCCGAATATCTGCCGGTGTATCGCCCTGACCTCGACTTTCGGGCTGGTAAGGAATTCTCCCTGTACTTCAACCGGCAAGGCCTTGTGCGTTCCCGCGGGCGAGAGGCTTTACGGCAGGGTGGTGAACGTCCTGGGAGAGCCTATTGACGGTAAAGAGCCTGTCGCCGAAGGCGAGATGATCCCTATCCATGTATCGCGTGAAAAGTCCAAAGAGAGCAGTTCGATATCGGCAGAACTGCGGATCAAATTTGAAATAATGGAAAGCGGGATCAAGGTCATCGACCTGTTATTCCCTCTGGTGAAGGGTTCCAAGACCGGGATCCTCGGGGGCGCGGCTCTCGGCAAGACTATCCTCATCCTTGAGATAATCCATAATATCATTACCAAACACAAGGGAACCTGCGTTTTCACCGGAGTAGGGGAGCGTATCAGGGAGGGCAATGAGCTGTATTATGAGTTCTTGAGGACCGGGCTCCTTGAGCGTTCGATCCTGGTATTCGGCCAGATGAATGAATTCTCGGGAGCGCGCTTTGAAGTGGCGCATACCGGCATTACCATAGCCGAATCTATTCAGAAGCTGGGGCGGGATGTTCTGTTCTTTATGGATAATGTATTCAGGTTTGCCCAGGCAGGAGCGGAGCTTTCCACTCTTCTGGGCAGGGTCCCTTCTGAAACCGGATATCAATCTACCCTGTTCAGCGAGATCAGCGATTTTCATGAAAGGATAAGGCAGCAGGATAACGCCAGCATCAGCGCCGTCGAGGCGGTCTATGTCCCGGCAGACGATCTTACCGACCCCGCGGTCGTCGCCATATTTACGCACCTGGATTCTATCATTGTCCTTTCCAGGGATTATATCCAGCGCGGTTTGTATCCGGCTGTCGATCCCGTGCAATCCAGCAGCGGTTTCATAGACCCGAGTATCGTGGGAAAACGGCATTTTGAAGTCGCCTCGGAGGTGAGCAGGTATTTTCAGAGATTCCAGGAGTTGCAGCGTATTGTTTCTATTATCGGTAAAGAAGAATTGTCCAAGCAGGAGCGTATAATCTACGAACGCGCCCGTAAATTGCAGAATTTCTTTACCCAGCCGTTCTTTACCGCGGAACTCTATACCGGCATCCCCGGTTCTTATGTGCCGCTTGAAGAGACTATCGCGGCGTGTGAGAAGATCGTAAGCGGCAGGCTGGATTCACTGCCGGAAGACAAGCTTTTTATGATCGGCCCTCTCGGGCAGATAGGTATATAATCTCGCAATAATAATGATCAAGATAGGTGAATTACTGGTAAAAAAAGGTTTTATTACCGCCGCGCAATTGGACGCCGCTTTAAAGGAAAGTAAAAGAAGCGGCGAGATACTCGGCACTGCCCTGGTGCGCCTTGAATTCGTCACCCAGGAACAGCTCCTGGAGGT
>JAQTUY010000173.1 GCA_028707105.1 Candidatus Omnitrophota bacterium
AGTGATAAAATGCTTGACCCCGTTTAAGATATAATGCTTGCCTTCTTTCCTGGCTGTGGTCTTGATAGCCGAAGCGTCGGAACCCGCTTCAGGTTCAGTTACTGCGAAAGCCGCCACGTACTTACCCTTGGCCAGATCAGGAAGATATTTATTCTTCTGGGCGTCATTTCCAAAAAGCACGATCGGGATAGTTCCCAACGCTGAAGCGGCGTAGCATACCGCGATACCGCCGCAAGCGCGGGATAATTCTTCGGTGACAAGGCAAAGGTTCATAACCCCGAACCCCATTCCGCCGAACTCCTCGGGTATAAAGATCGCAAACAGATCTGACTGGGCTATCAATTTAATGACCTCCCAGGGATACTCTTCGCTTTTATCGTATTTAGCGGCTACGGGCTTTATTTTCTCAACGGCGATCTTACGCGCCAACTCCCGGATCATCTTCTGTTCTTCAGTCAATAAATAATCCATTATTTCTCCTCTCTATTAAAGGGGAAGTTCCCTAAAGGGACACCCCTTTGCTTTTACTTTTTTAAGTCCCTGACCATTGCTATTTCATTACAATCCGGGAACTTGGGACAGTTGATGCATTCCGCCCAGATCTTATGAGGCAGCGCCTCATGTTTAACGCGGCGAAAATGGAACTTTCTAAAGAACCCGGACTGGTAAGTAAGCACGAATATCTTTTCCACCTCCAGGCCAAGAGCCTCATCGATACAGCATTGCACAAGCTCGCTTCCGATACCGCGGCCCTGCTGGCCCGATCTTACCGCCAGGGATTTTATCTCCGCCAGGGTATCCCAGCATATATGCAGAGCGCAGCATCCCAGGATCTTTCCCTTATCCTCACAAACCCAAAAATCCCTCACGGTCTCGTAAAGCTCATTTAAAGAGCGGGGCAGCATCAGCTCGTCCTTGGCAAAATCGTTTATTAAGGTCCGTATCTGGGCTACATCTTTTATAGAGGCTTTTCTTATCCGGCTCATTTTATACCTGTGCCCTTGGCGACCAGGACGATACCGGAATGAGTAACATGAAAACGCTCCTTATCAAGCGCGGCATCATAACCAATTACTGCTCCCTGAGGGATCTGGATATCCTTATCAATAATCGCGCCCTTGATCTTCACACCCTCACCCACCCTGACGCCTTCCATTAATATAGAATCGTAAACTTGCGAATTCTTTTCCACCCGCACATCCGGGGACAAAATAGAGTGCACTATCTTACTGCCGTTTATAACACAGCCGTTGGCTATCAGTGAATTGAAAACCCCTTCCCGGCATAGCGCTTCAGGCGCGGCTTTACTCGCCGCCAGGTTCTCCGAAAAGATCACTTTAGCCGGAGGAAATTGCTCCTGGTAAGTCCGGATAGGCCATTCCTCATCATAAAGGTCAAACTCGGGATTTTCTGAAATAAGATCCATGTTCGCCTCGTAATAAGCATCCCTGGTGCCGATATCTCTCCAATAAGCAGGCCTCTGGTCATCGCCTTTAAAATCATACATTACGACCTTGCGCCCTTTTTTAACCATGTCCGGCAATATATCCTTGCCGAAATCATGTTTGGAATCGCTATTCTTATTATCTTCGATAAGCTCCTCTTCCAAAATAGAGGTGTTAAAAAGGTATATCCCCATCGAAGCATATATCTTATCTTTGCTGCCCGGTATAAGAGTAGCGTCCGCGCCCGGCTTTTCCTGAAAACCCTTGACCTTCCCCTGCTTATCGACCTCAACCACGCCCACATCGGAAGCCTTGGATTTATCCATCTCAACTACGGCCAGGGTCATGTCGGCTCCGATGCTGCGGTGATAATCGATCATCTTATAGTAATTCATCTTATAAACGTGGTCGCCGGCCAGGATCAGGACCTCATCAGCCTTCTCATTTTCCACGCTATAGATATTCTGGAATATAGCGTCGGCAGTCCCCAGATACCAGCTCTCGCCTACTCTCTGTTGAGCGGGAAGGATCTCAATAAACTGGCCCAACTCTGAAGGCAGGATATTCCAGCCAAGACGGATATGCCTTTGCAGCGAAGCGGATTTATATTGCGTAAGTATATAAATACGGCGCAGGCCGGAGTTGATACAATTATTCAGGGTAAAATCGATTATTCTGTAGATCCCCCCAAAGGGGACAGCGGGCTTAGTCCTATCCTTGGTCAAAGGAAGAAGCCTTTCACCCTTACCCCCGGCCATTAAGTAAGTAACGACCCGCTTCATCATCGAAAAAATACCTCCAAACCACGCCGCACCATCATCACTCCTATCGCGGCTAATACTATATAGGTGATCTTGGAAAGGGCGCGCGCGCCTCCCGTGCCCATTATCTTTATAATCACGTCGGCCTTAACCAGCGTAAACCAGACTATCAGCATATTCAGGACCAAAGAAACAAACGTAGGTATTATGCCAAAGGTGTTAACCATTACCAGGGTAGTCGTCAAAACTGCCGGCCCGGTTATCAACGGTGTTCCCAGGGGGAACACGCCCACATCCTTATGGTGGCCGTCCGATAATAATCCCTTTGGCGTGCCGGGAAGTAAAAGATAAACCGATAAAACAAACAATAGCAATCCGCCGGCGATCTGAAAATCGGAGATAGTGATCCCAAGCAGGGTAAGGACCAGCTGGCCTACGAATATAAAAGCCAGCGCCATCACTGTCGCCGTAGTTATAGATTCGATTATAACGCGGTGCTTCTGTTTTTTGTTAAGCCCATCAACCAGGGAAATAAACAAAGGAACATTCCCGAGGCTATCTACAGCGACGAAGATAGGTATAAATGTCAACAAAAAGGGTTCAATAAACTTTACCATAACTTTATTATTATATAATACAAACTTAAAAAAACAAGGACAAAATTTAATGAGCGCATAACTTACGGAACGAAGTGAACGTAAGTTATGCGCGCGAATTAATCCCTCCTTATGCTCTTCTCCTGTCAAAAGGAGGGATACGTCATCTCACGTAGCCTCCATCACCACCGAGTTTGGAAACTGTTTCCAAACTGAACGGGAAAGTGGGTCCTTTACGTTACGTCGCCTCCATCACTACAAGCGTGATATCATCATACTGCTCTCTGGTGCCGAT
>JAQTUY010000174.1 GCA_028707105.1 Candidatus Omnitrophota bacterium
GGCCGGTAGAAGTAATGGGTATAGCCGGTGTTGTCCAGGCCGGAGAGCAGTTTTTCGCGGTGCAGGATGAGAGGGAAGCCAAGGACATAGCCGCTGACCGCCATGAAAAAGAAAAGCTATCCCAGGTTAAGACCGTTAAACGAATAAGCTTAGATGACCTGCACGCCCGCGTACTGGAAGGTACGGTCAAGGAATTGAAGATCATCCTGAAGGCTGATGTCTCGGGTTCGCTGGAAGCCATCAAGGAATCATTGAAGAAATTGAATATATCGGAAATACAGATAAGTATTATTCATGAAGGCACCGGCACCATAAACGGCTCGGATATCATCCTGGCTACGGCATCTGATGCCCTGGTCATCGGATTTCACGTAGAAGCGGACGATAGGGCCAAGGAGTTGGTGGAGAAAGAAGGCGTGGACGTGCGCCTTTACAACGTTATCTACGAGTTGAATAACGATCTGAAAGCCGCGGTCGAGGGCATGCTTGAGCCTAAGATCAAGAAGGTCTTTTTAGGCAGGGCTGAAGCTCGTAAGGTTTTTAAGCTTTCAAGTTCTGGGATGGTCGCGGGTTCTTTTGTCACCAAGGGCAAGATCCTGCGTGGCAGCGAAGTCCGGGTGCTCAGAGGCGAAGAGGTCGTTTATGAGGGCAAGATCTCCGCCCTTAAGAGGTTTAAAGATGATGTTAAAGAGGTGGCCGAGGGTTTTGAGTGCGGTATTTCCCTCGTGAATTTCCAGGACATCATGGAAGGTGATTTTATCGAGGCGTTTGAGATCCAGAGAATATCCAGAAAGTTATAATGAGCAGCCAGTCAAATAAAAAGCGGATACTTAGCGGTATGCGTCCGACCGGCCCTTTACATTTAGGCCACCTGGTAGGCGCGCTGGAAAATTGGAAGCAGCTCCAGGAGGAATACCATTGTTTTTTTATGGTCGCCGACTGGCACGCGCTGATGAGCGAGTATGAAAAGCCGCAGGTCCTCCGGCAATACGCCGTGGATAATGTCATTGATTGGTTGAGCGTGGGCATCTCGCCTGAGAGATCTACCATATTCGTCCAGTCGCAGGTAAAAGAGCACCTGGAACTGCATATGATCTTATCCTGCATTACTCCTTTAGGGTGGCTGGAAAGGTGTCCTACGTATAAGGAACAATTAAGGGAGCTCAAAGAACGGGACGTAAGTAATTACGCGTTCCTGGGATATCCTGTTCTCCAGGCCGCGGATATCCTGGTTTACAAAGCGCACAAGGTCCCGGTCGGCGAGGACCAGCTTCCGCACCTTGAACTTACCCGCGAAATCGTCCGCAAGTTCAACGGCCTTTATAAAGAGGTTTTTCCTGAACCCGAAGCGCTTCTTACCGGCTCCAGCCGGCTTTTAGGGCTTGATGGCCGTAAGATGAGCAAGAGTTACGGTAATAATATCTCCCTTTCGGAGGAACCGCAGGTTATCCGTAAAAAAGTATCGGCTATGTTTACCGATCCGCTCCGGATCAAGCGTTCTGACGCGGGCCATCCGGATAAATGCAACGTGTATAGTTATTACGCCGTATTCGCTCCGGAAAGAAAAAAAGAGGTCGAGGGGCTCTGCCGCGGAGCCGGCATCGGCTGCACTGATTGTAAAAAAGAGCTGTCTGAGATCCTGATCAAGTTCCTGGAGCCTATCCGGGAGAAGAGGAAAGAGCTTTCCGGGGATAAAAAGCGCGTAAGCGCCATATTGGAACAGGGCAGGGAAAAGGCGTCTTTAGCAGCCGGGGCAACGATGTCGGAAGTTAAAGCCGCATTACAGATATAATATTATGGCTTACAAAATAAAGCTTGAGATCTTTGAAGGGCCGCTGGACCTGTTGTTGTATCTCGTCAAGAAAAATCATCTCAATATCTACGATATTCCTATTGCCCAGGTCACCGAACAGTATATCAATTATATCGAGTTAATGCGCCTGCTGGACCTGAACATCGCCGGAGAATTTTTGGTGATGGCCGCCACGCTTCTGCATATTAAATCCAAGATGCTTCTTCCCGCCGAGCCTTCAGCTCAGCAGGAAGAAGAAGAGGATCCCCGCGCTGAACTGGTCAAGCTTCTGGTGGAGTATGAAAGGTTCAAAGAAATAGCCGCAGAGCTTAAAGAACGGGAGATCAGCCAGAAACAGCTCTATAAGCGTCCTAAGATAGAGCTTCCTAAACCCGGGGATAGCGCTGAAAAAGAGGTGTATTTTGAAGCCAGCCTTTTTGACCTGATCACCGCTTTTTCCCAGGCCCTCAAAGATGTGCCCAGGGAGTTGTTTTACGAGGTAGTCAAGGATGAGTTCACTATAGAGGATAAGATACATCAGATCCTTCATATTTTATTGGAAGAGCCGTCGGTGACCCTGGATTACCTTTTCTCCAAAGCCAAGGTCAAGATCGAGATAGTCACCACTTTCCTTGCGATACTGGAATTAATAAGGCAGAAAGAGATAATCATCATGCAAAAGGCGATGTCTGACGAGATCCAGATCGCCAGGAATAAGGATAATATAGTCCCGCTATGCAAGAAGACAGAATAAAATTAATAAGCGGAAAATCGGCAGGCAAAGCTGCCGCGTCCGTGCCTAAACAGGCGCAGGAGACAGAAGAGGATGTGGTCCTGAATATCTCTTTGCGTCCGACCAAGCTTACCGAATTTACCGGCCAGACGGATATCGTGGATAACCTGAAGATCTCTTTGACCGCGGCTAAGCAGAGAAAAGAGACCCTGGAACATGTGCTCTTAAGCGGGCCTCCGGGCCTGGGTAAAACCAGCCTTGCTCATATCATAGCTCACGAGATGGGCACTAAGATCACCGCTACTTCCGGCCCGGCGATCGAAAGAGCGGGAGACTTAATAGGCGTATTGACCAATCTTGAAAAAGGCGATGTCCTGTTTATCGACGAAATACACCGGCTTCCTAAAGTGGTAGAGGAATTCCTCTATCCGGCAATGGAAAACTTTCAGATCGATTTTATCATTGATAAAGGGCCGTACGCCAAGACGATAAAATTTAACCTGAAGCCTTTTACCCTGGTGGGCGCGACGACCAGGATCGGGCTGCTGACCG
>JAQTUY010000039.1 GCA_028707105.1 Candidatus Omnitrophota bacterium
GGTTCTTCTCGGGGCTTTCCCTTTCCGATTTTATCAAGAGCAGCCACGTTATCAGTTATTCCAAAAAAGCGCTGGAGAAGATGAGGGAGCCGCTGGAGAAGATCGCGGCCATAGAGGGGTTGAATAAGCATTTAGATTCGGTTGAGGCCAGGTTTCGATAATTTGTGGGCTAGGAGATTTTATGACCAAGAAAAGGGCGGCTACAGTTTCAAGAAAGACAAAAGAGACCGATATTACGGTCAAAATCTGTATTGACGGCAGCGGTAAGGCTAAAATAGATACGGGGATCGGTATCCTTGACCACATGTTGGAGTTGTTTGCTTTTCATGGGTTATTCGACCTGGGCATCCGCGCTAAGGGCGACTTGAAAGTCGATATCCATCATACCAACGAGGATGTAGGTATTGTTTTAGGGGACGCGTTCAAGAAAGCGTTAGGATATAAAAAGGGCATTGTCCGGTCCGGCTCGGCATCCTGGCCGATGGAGGATGTGGTAGCTACGGTTGTGGCAGATATCAGCGGAAGAGGATTTTTTAAAGGTATAACATTTGAGCCTGTTGTGCAGGGAGCGAGAAAAGATGAAGAAGGCTACTCCTGCGCTTACGCTAATCATTTTTTTGAGTCTTTCGCGAAAAGAATGGGTTTAGATCTAAGCATTAAGCTTGCCAGCACAAATCCAGATCTACATACCAACCTTGAGCCTATTTTTAAGGCTTTAGGTAAAGCCTTAGACCAGGCCACGCAGATCGATCCCCGCCGTAAGGGAGTTCCGTCTACGAAAGGGGTAATAGATTAGAGATGGTCGCTATCATTGACTATGGTATGGGTAATATTCACAGTGTGCGCAAGGCCATCGAATCCTGCGGCGGTAAGGTCGCGATCGTAGATAATGCTCAGGGGCTGGAATCGGCAAAAAAAGTGATCCTGCCCGGGGTCGGCGCCTTTGATGATGCCATGGAGGAGTTAAATAAGCGCAAGCTTACTTCAGCGATATTATCGGCCGTCAAGGCCGGCAAGCCTCTGCTTGGAATATGTTTAGGGATGCAGCTTTTATTTACCGCAAGCGAAGAAGGCAAGCAGAAAGGTTTAGGCATCTTTAAGGGAAAGGTCAGGCTGCTAAAAGGGAAAAATATCAAAATACCTCACATCGGCTGGGATCAGATCAACTTGCGGGGTAAGTGCCCCTTACTTGAGGGGATCGCGGATAGTTCTTACGTTTACTTTTGTCATTCTTATTATCCTGAGCCCCGGGACAAGGCTGCCGTGGCCGCTTCTACTGATTATGGCCTGGATTTTGCCTCTATGGTTTACCAGGGTAATGTCTTTGGCGCGCAGTTCCATCCCGAGAAAAGCCAGAAGGTGGGCCTGCGGATACTGAAGAATTTCGTGGAGATGCCATGCTCATAATCCCGGCTATCGACTTAAAAGAAGGCAAAGTAGTCCGGCTGGTGCAGGGCAGGTTCGATAAGAAAGTTTATTCAAGCGACCCCCTTAAAACCGCCAAGCATTGGGCGCGGCAGGGCGCCAAGCTTATCCATATCGTAGACCTGGATGCCGCCATTGACGGTAAAGCTCCGAACCTGGCGGCAGTAAGCAAGATAATAAAAGAGGCTAGGGTCGAGGTAGAATTCGGCGGCGGGGTGAGGACGTCAGCTATCGCCAAACGGCTTTTTGATGCCGGAGTGTCGAAAGTGATAGTGGGCACTAAGGCAGTTGAGGATAATAAATTCCTGGCCGGGCTTTTTAAAAAACACCAAGATAAGGTTATCGTAAGCATTGATGAGATGGATGGTAATGTTTACGTGCGCGGGTGGCGCAGTAAAGGCAGGGCCGAAAAGACCCTGGAATTCGCCGCAAAGTTAAAGAGTATGGGTTTTAAGCGCGTAATATATACCGATATAAAGAAGGATGGGACGCTCAAAGGCCCGAACATCCAGAGTATCAAGAAGATCCTTAAAGAGACCGGCCTGGAAGTCATCGCTTCAGGGGGTATCTCTTCCATAGACGATATCATCAAACTCAAGAGCCTGGAGAGATCAGGATTAGCAGGAGTAATAGTGGGTAAAGCCTTATACGAGGGCAGGTTTACGTTAAGAAGGGCCCTGGAGATTTCGTAAAAGTTTAAAAGCGGGGGAGGTGGCAAATGGGTAATATCAGAGGGCAGTCCATTTTATCACTGGTGAAATACCTGCGGAACAACTTTGGCGAAGAAGGTTACAAAAAGGCGCTGGATACCCTGGAATTAATGGATAGGGAGGTATTCAAGGGAAGATTGACGCCTATGGGATGGTATCCGGCCGGCGCGTTCGTCAATATGATGGAGGCGGCGGAGAATATTTTCGGCACGGGTGATTACAAGCTTTGCGAAAAGATCGGGAACTTTAGCGCCGAGGAATCATTCAGCGGTATTTACCGGGTTTTTATCGAACTCAGCGACGTCCCGATCATCCTCGGTAAGGCGCCTTTAGCCTGGCGCATTATAAACGATACCGGAAATCTTGAAATGCTGGAGGTTACCGGGACATCCGCGATATGCAGGATAAAAGGGTATGATTATCCCAAAAAGGCATTTTGTTTTGAACTGGGGGGTTATTTTTCCAGGGTTTTGGACCTGGTAGGGGCAAGGAACGTCAAGGTAGAGGAAAAAAGATGCCGGATGAGCGGCGCTGAATATTGCGAGTATGATGTTAAGTGGGAATGACACAAAGATACACCCCGCGCTAAGTGCACCTAGCCCTAATCGGAATTGGGCTAGTGTCCGCCTTGTGGCGGAGAATTGCGCGGGTGTTGTCCTTGTGGACAAATACAAGGAGGAGCGATGGTAAGGAGATATTTGCCGTGGCTGGTGCTGGTGTTTTTTGTAGTGTCTATGGCAGGCTGCGCCACTTGTAAAAAAAGAGATACCGAGATCCAGGGCCTCAAAGATAAAGTCCAGGCATTGGAGTCTGAAAGCCAGGTGAAAGATAACGAGATCAGTAATTTAAGGGAAGCCTTAGCCAGGCAGGTGCAGGAAAGTGACCAGGTAATGTCAGGCAGCGAGGCAAAAGAGTCTAAGCAGCGTCCGACGGTAAAGCAGGTCCAGAGAGCCCTGAAGAACGCCGGTTACAATCCCGGCGCCATAGACGGCAAGATGGGTAAGCAGACCCGCGAAGCGATAAGGGATTTTCAACGGGCTAACGGGCTTGCCATTGACGGCAAGGCCGGAAAATTAACCTGGGCTTTACTTAAGAAATATCTTAATAAGACAAAATAATGCTCGCCAAACGCATAATCCCCTGCCTGGATGTAAAAGAGGGCAGGGTAGTCAAAGGAGTCAAGTTCCTGGGTTTGCGCGATGCCGGAGACCCGGTTGAGGTAGCCAGGATCTACGATGAGCAGGGCGCTGACGAGCTTACTTTTCTGGATATAACTGCGAGCTTTGAAAAAAGGAATATATTGCTGGATGTGGTGGAGAAGACCGCCAAGAATATCTTTATGCCGTTCACGGTAGGCGGGGGAGTGCGCAACACGGGCGATATCCGAGATCTCTTGAATGCCGGGGCGGAGAAGGTCTCGATCAACAGCGCGGCGGTGAAGTTCCCCGATTTGATAAATGACGCTTCCCGGAGGTTCGGCAGCCAGTGTATCGTGGTCGCTATTGACGCGAAACTAGTCAGCGCAAGCCGCTGGCAGGTATATATCAACGGCGGAAGGACGCCAATTGAGCTTGACGCGGTCCAATGGGCTAAGCAGGTAGCTGAATTAGGGGCCGGCGAGATATTATTGACGAGCATGGATCGCGACGGCACTAAGGATGGATACGACCTGGAGCTGATATCCGCCATAACTAAAGAAGTGAATATTCCGGTTATCGCCTCCGGCGGAGCGGGAAAATTAGAGCATTTCTATGATGCTTTGTCGAAAGCCGGGGCTGACGCGGCGTTGGCAGCCTCGCTTTTTCATTACGGAGAGTTGACTGTGAGCCGGGTAAAAGAATATCTTTCCGGGAAGGGAGTCTGCGTAAGATCATGATCACCATAAAAGATTTTAAATTTGACGGCAAGGGGCTGATCCCGGCCATAATCCAGGATCATAGATCAGGCGAGGTCCTGATGCTGGCCTATATGAACCAGGAGTCCTTAAAGAGGACGCGTAAGCTGGGCAAGACCTGTTTCTGGTCGCGTTCACGCAAGACTTTTTGGGTGAAGGGCGAAACATCGGGGCATTTCCAGTTTGTAAAAAGCATCGCCTATGATTGCGATATGGACGCCCTTCTTATCAAGGTGCGCCAGGTGGGAGTCGCCTGCCACACCGGGAATAGGACGTGTTTTTACAGGAAATTAAAATAATATGTATTATCCGGATAAAAAACAATTTTTAAAACTTTCCCGCAAAGGGAATATTATCCCGGTGTATAGGCAGATACAGGCGGATCTGGACACGCCTGTATCGGCGTTCCTGAAGATCAGGGATAAGGGGTATAACTATCTTCTTGAGTCGGTCGAAGGCGGAGAGAAAGTGGCCAGGTTTTCTTTTCTGGGAAGCAGGCCGTCACTGGTGTTTAAAAGCAAGGGCAGGGATATCCAGATCAGCGAAAAAGGAAGATCGAAGCGTTTCCTGACCGGCTCAACACCTCTGGATGAGATCGGGAAGATCATGAAGCGTTTTAAGTTTGTCCCGGTCAAGGGTCTCCCGCGTTTCTGTGGTGGGCTGGTGGGTTATATGGGTTATGACGCGGTCAGGTTTTTTGAGAAGCTGCCGGATAAGAATCCGGATGATTTAAATCTTCCCGACAGCGTATTTGTCTTGAACGATACCCTGCTTATATTTGATCATATTAATCATACCATTAAGATAGTCGCCAATGTCCATCTTGACGTAAAGGGGCGCGAAGGGCTTGCTTATAATGAAGCGCTGCGCAAGATAGATTCGATATATAAAAGATTACGCGGCAGGGTTTCTTATGATCTGCAGCTGGATATTCCGGGTAAAAAAAATAATATTAAAGTGACTTCTAATTTTACCCGTCCTGAATTCGAGCGCGTGGTCAACAAAGCCAAGGAGTATATCCGGAAAGGGGATATTATCCAGGTCGTGCCTTCCCAGCGTTTTAAAGTCAAAATTGGCCGCCGTGACCACTTTGATATTTACCGGAATTTAAGGAGCCTTAACCCCTCTCCCTATATGTATTTTTTGGAATTTAATGAGGTTACGCTGGTCGGGGCGTCTCCGGAAATGCTGGTGCGTTGTGAAAACGGGATCGTTGATACCCGCCCCATTGCCGGGACAAGGCCCAGGGGACAGACGGAGGAAGAAGACAAGAAACTAGAGCAGGAGCTGCTTGCGGACGTGAAAGAAAAGGCCGAGCACCTGATGTTGGTAGACCTGGGTAGGAACGACCTGGGAAGGGTTTGTTCTTACGGCAAGGTAGAGGTGGCCGAATTCATGAGGGTTGAGCGTTATTCCCACGTTATGCATATAGTAAGCGACGTAAGGGGCCGTCTTGCTAAGGGCAAGGATATCTATGATGTGTTAAAAGCGGCATTTCCCGCCGGGACCGTGTCCGGCAGCCCTAAGATCCGCGCTATGGAGATAATCGACGAGCTGGAGAATGTCAGGCGCGGGCCGTACGCCGGATGCGTGGGGTATTTAAGTTTTTCCGGGAATATGGATGCATGTATTACTATCAGGACTATCGTTATTAAAAATAACGTTGCTTATATACAGGCGGGAGGGGGGATCGTAGCGGATTCCAGGCCCAGCCGGGAGTATCAGGAGACAGTGAATAAAGCGAGAGCGCAGATCGAGGCGCTAACTTAACAATAGCACCCAACGCTAATGTATGTTGCGTTGGTGTCCCCCACGTGGGGGAGGAGGAGAAAAAAATGGCAGTGCATATCAGATTGAGAAGGATCGGCAAAAATCCGTCAAAAAAGCCTTTTTTTCGTATAGCGGTGTTTGATGAAAGGCAGGCCCGTGATGCCAGGGTCATCGAAGACCTGGGTTATTACGACCCGGCTAAGAATCCGGCGGGTATAAAGGTGAACAAGGAGAGGCTCGGGTATTGGTTGAGCAAGGGAGCCCAGGCGTCGGATACAGTCAAAAGTATCGCCAAAAAAGTAAAAGTATAAACTAAGGTTTTTTAAAGATCGAGCAATAAACTACGGAGGTTTACATGCAGCCGCAAGGACCCAGTCCGTTATTGAGCCTTTTGCCTTTAGTATTTATTTTTGTGATATTTTATTTTATGCTGATCAAGCCGCAGCGGGCAAAAGAAAAAGAGCACCAGGCGATGGTGAACGGTTTGAATAAGAACGATGAAATAGTGACTACCGGCGGCCTGCACGGCACGGTGGTTTCGGTCAAAGATACGACCGTTATAGTCAGGATCGACGATAACGTCAAGGCCGAGATCGAAAAGAACTGCATCGCGTTTTTAAAGAAAAAACAGGGGACATAATACAATGACACGCAAACTACTTTACAGGATCATACTTGTTCTGGCGGTTGTGGGCACGATGGCGTATTACGCTTTTCCTCTGCATAAGAGGATAAACCTGGGGCTGGACCTGCAGGGCGGTATGCACCTGGTCTTGAAGATCGATACCTCCAGCCTTTCTGATGATGCCAAGGCCGATATCCAGGACAGGGCGGTTGAAATAATCCGCAACCGGATCGACCAGTTCGGGGTGAGGGAACCTTCCATCCAGAAGCAGGGGGATGAAGAGATAGTGGTGCAGCTGCCCGGAGTCACCGACCGCGACAGGGCCATAGACCTGATAGGGCAGACAGCGCTTCTTGAATTCAGGATCGTTTCCCCGGACCCGGAACAGTTAAAATCCGCCATCCAGGGTAATATTCCCGACGGATATGAGCTTAAGTATGTTACTGAAGATAATGAACCTGTATTGTTAAGTAAAGACGCTCTTCTTACGGGCGATGCCATAAAAAATGCCTATGTGCGTTTTGATCAGTCTTCTTTCGGCCAGCCGGTGGTTTCCCTGGAAATGAACCCTAAGGGGGCGGAAAAGTTCGCTCAGGTCACCGCCGATAATGTAGGCAAACGCCTGGCTATCGTTCTGGACGGCAAGGTGCAGTCCGCGCCGAACATCAGGGAACCTATTCCCAGCGGCGAAGCGGTGATCAGCGGAAGTTTTACTATTGAAAAGGCGCATGACCTGGCTTTGATCCTTCGCGTAGGCGCTTTGCCCGCTCCTATGCATATAGAAGAAGAAAGGACGGTCGGCCCGCTTTTGGGCAAAGATTCGATAGACAAGGGCGTGAAGGCCGGGTATCTCGGGCTGGCCCTGGTCTTAGGTTTTATGCTCGTTTATTATCTTCTGGCCGGGTTGGTCGCCGATATCGCGCTCTTATTGAACCTGGTCTTGATCCTGGGCGGTCTTGGCATATTACCTTTTCTTTTTCCGGGAATATCCGCTACTCTGACCCTTCCCGGTATCGCGGGTATCGCTTTATCTTTAGGCATGGCGGTTGACGCCAACGTCCTGATCAATGAGCGTATAAGGGAGGAATATTTAAGCGGCAAGCCCCTGCGCACCGCTATTGCCAATGGTTATGCCAAGGCATTCAGCGCTATATTTGATTCTAACCTGACGACTTTGATCGCGGCTTTCTTATTGTTCCAGTTCGGCACCGGCCCGATCAGGGGCTTCGCCGTTACCCTGACCATAGGCCTTCTTGCCAGTATGTTTACGGCGATAGTGGTTACCCGCGTCATATTGGAAATACTGCTTCATTTCGGGCTATTAAAAAAGTCATTGCCGATGTTGAAGCTGGTCAAGGAGACTAAGATAGACTTTATCGGCAAGAGAAAGATCTTTTACGCGATCTCTATCATCGTGATCTGCGTGGGCATGATCGCTTTCTTTAAGAAGGGCAAGGATGTTTATGGCATAGACTTTTCCGGGGGGCAGATCCAGGAGTACGCTTTTAAGGATAATGTCGACATAGACAAGTTAAGGGCGGCCCTTAAGGATATGGGCTTGGCTGACGCCAGCATCCAGCAATTTAAGGATAATCCCAGGGTAGTCTTGCTTAAAATCTCGGCGGAAAAAGGAGCGTCGGTATTTACCGAGCTGAAGAATAAATTCCCCAGCCAGGATGTGCAGATACTGAGAATAGAGAAGGTAGGCCCGATAGCCGGAAAGGCCCTGCAGAGCAAAGCCTTGAAAGCCCTTTTATGGTCTTTGGTGGGTATCCTGGTATACGTGGCTTTTCGTTTCAAGCACATTAATTTTGCCGTCGCCGGTATTGTCGCTCTATTTCATGACGTGTTGGTAACAGTAGGAGTAATGGCTTTGACCAATAGGCCTATTGATCTGCTCACGATCAGCGCGCTGCTTACCGTTATCGGTTTTTCAATTAACGACACTATCGTTATTTACGACCGCGTCAGGGAGAATGCTCACCTTCTGCATAAGAAGAGCCTGGCTGAATTGGTTAATTTAAGCGTTAATCAGACATTAAGCAGGACGCTGATCACATCCGGGGTAACTCTTTTTATGGTTGTGGCATTTTTGTTCCGGGGAGGAGAGGTTTTGAGTAATTTCGCCTTTGCTTTGTTCGTAGGGTTTATTTCCGGGATATACTCCACCGTTTATATTGCTTCGCCCCTTGTCCTGGCCTGGCAGAAAAAGAGCAAGGGTTAACCTGGCCGCGGAAAAAAGATGTTCAGGGCACAAAAGGTCTATGTAGGGCAGGAGATCAACCGCGACAGGATACTTGCCAGCCTGGTTGAATTCAATTACAAGAGGCAGGACGCGGTCGCGGATGAAGGGGAATTTTCCTGCCGCGGCGGGATCATAGATATCTACCCTTTGAGTTTTGAGTCCCCGGTAAGAATAGAGATGGATAATGACAGGGTCTTATCCATCAAAAGCTTCGATATCGTTACCGGAGGAAGTTTCTGGGACCACCAGATGCTCATTATCCTTCCGGTCAGGACTGCCCGTCACACCAGGATCCTGGCTTACCATGAGGAAGTTCCTCTGGATAATCTTCTTGATCTCAAAGCGGGGGATTATGTCGTTCATGTCGATCATGGCATAGGCAGGTTCCTGGGGGTTTGGAAGGTAAAAACGGGCGAAAAAACAGCGGATCATTTTGTTATTGAGTACGACCGCCAGGAAAAGCTGTATGTCCCCGTATCTGATATGCACCTCATACAGCGTTATTTCGCCTTCCACGTCAGGAAACCCAAGAAGCTCACCCGCCTGGGAACCAAAGAATGGGCAGCCCTGAAAGAAAGGATAAAGAAGGGCATTCAACGTTTTGCCTGGGAGCTTCTCACCCTCCACGCGATGCGCTTATCGGCAGGAGGTTTCGCTTTTTCTAAAGATACTGCCTGGCAGGAGGATTTTAGGAAGACTTTTTCTTATGTCGAGACTCCAGACCAGGCTAAAGCCTGGGAGGATGTCAAGCGCGATATGGAGACGAGGGAGCCGATGGACAGGCTGCTTTGCGGGGATGTAGGCTATGGCAAGACCGAGGTGGCGATGCGCGCCTCTTTTAAAGCAGTGATGGATAATAAACAGGTGGCATTCCTCGTTCCTACTACGATACTTGCCGAACAGCATTACCAGAATTTCAGCGGCCGTTTAAAGAGTTTTCCGGTCAGAGTGGAAATGCTTTCCCGTTTTAAGACAAGATCTCAGCAGAAGGCGATATTGGCCGATCTGGCGGAAGGCAAGGTCGATATGATCATCGGGACTCACCGCCTGCTCGCCGCCGATGTTTCTTTTAAAGACTTAGGGCTGGTCGTTATTGATGAAGAACAAAGGTTTGGCGTTAAAGCCAAAGAGAAATTTAAGGCCGTAAGATTGACCTGCGATGTCCTTACTTTAACGGCAACGCCGATACCCAGGACCTTATACATGAGCATGATGGGGATCAAGGGGCTCTCGATGTTGGATACTCCGCCGCCGAACAGGATACCCATTAAGACTTATGTGGCCGAATACGACGAAGACCTGATACACCAGGCCATCGTTAAAGAAATGAATCGCCGGGGCCAGGTATTCTTTGTGCATAACCGTATCTACGATATAATGAAGGTCAAGGACAGGATAGCCGGGGTATTGCCCCGGAATACCAGGTTTGATGTCGTGCATGGCCAGATGAGTTCGGCGGTACTGGAGAGGGTGATGCTGGATTTTTTAAGGGGTAAGATCGACGTCCTCTTATCTACGGCGATAGTCGAGGCCGGCATAGACATACCTAACGCTAATACCTTGATCGTGAATAATGCCGATAATTTCGGGCTGTCGGATCTTCATCAGCTGCGCGGCCGGGTGGGCCGGTTCAATAAGCCGGCGTACGCCTATTTTTTAGTCTCCAAGGAGAACGCGGTCACGCCGGAGGCGCGTAAGCGGCTGATGGCCCTGCATGATTATTCCCAGCTTGGCTCGGGCTTTAAGATCGCGATGCAGGACCTGCAGATGCGCGGGGCGGGCAATTTATTGGGCTCCCAGCAGCACGGGTTCGTCATGAGCGTGGGTTTTGACCTGTATTGCCGCTTGCTCAAAGAAACGATAAGTACCCTGAAGTCGAACGCATACCTGAACCCTTATTTAAAGGCGCCTAACAATTAATACGGAGGCACCCCACGCTAATCGGAATTGCGTGGGTGTTTGCCTCGTGGCGAAAGTATGCCCCTGCGGGCAAGGAGCTCAAATATGTCGATAAGCACAAAGCGTAATCACTGGGGCGTGTTCGGTTTAATATTTGTCCTGGCCGCGGGTCTGCTCGTCCCCTGTTTTGCGTCGGACCAGGATAAGGTCGTGGCCATCGTGAACAAGGATATTATTACCCGTAAAGACCTTACCGATTTTTTGAACTTTATGGCAGTTCAGATGTCGGGTAAAATTTCACAGTCGGAAGTCCAGGAAAAACTGGAGTCAGCCAAGGCGGATATATTAAACAGGCTGATCGAAGATAAACTTATCCTGCAAGAGGCAAAAGCGGAAAAGGTTTATGTCGATGAAAACCGCGTAAAGGGCAGGATCGAACAGATGAAGGCGCAGTTTTCCAGTACCAGGGATTATGAAGAATCTCTGGTGCGGCAGGGGCTTACTCCCGCAGACGTTGAAACAAAGATCCGCGAGCAGATGCTTATATATTCAGTGATCGAGACTAAGGTTAAGGAGAAGATAACCGTTAAGCCTGCCGAGGTGACCGATTATTACCAGGAGCATGCCTCTCAGATCAGCGAGCCTGAAAGCCGGAAAGTGAGCGCTCTCCTTATGCAGGGGCCGGAAAGGGCCAGGGAGGTGCTGGATTTCATAAAGAAGGGCGGCTCATTCGAGGAGGCAGCCGGGAAATTTACGGTGGACCTGCAGGACCTGGGCTTTCTTTCGAAGGAGCAGTCCCGTAAAGAAATAGGAGAGATCATTTTTAACCTTAAGGCCGGGGAAGTTTCTTCTGTCGTCAAGCTAGATAGCGACAAGTATTATATTTTAAAAGTTGAGGAGATCGCCCCGCCTAAGCAGATCTCCCTGGATGAGGCGCGCGACAGGATCGCCGCCATGTTGTTTGAGCAAAAAATGCAGGAAGCCCTGGTTAAATGGATAGACGGGTTGAAGGAAAAGTATTATGTCGAGATCAAAGAGGATTAAGGTAGGCATTACCATGGGTGATCCGGCCGGAGTCGGGCCGGAGATAATAGCCAAAGCCCTGCGCGGCCGGAGCCTCAAAGGCCTGGCGGAATTCGTTATAATAGGCGATAAATGGGTCTTTAACCGGTCAGGAGCCGCTAGCTCCCCGCCGTTTTATAATTTCATAGATTTAAACAATGTGCCTCATGCGGTCTACAAGCCCGGCCGCGTAAGTTCCGCGAATGGAGCCGCTTCTATGCAATATATAGGTAAGGCGGCCCAACTATTGAAAAAAGGCATCCTGGATTGCCTGGTGACCTGCCCGATATCCAAAGAGGCGATCGCTCTGGCCGGTTCTAAATTCCCGGGCCATACTGAATATCTTGCCGGCATGGCCGGTTCCCGTGATTTTGTAATGATGCTTATGAATAAATACTTTAAAATAAGCCTGGTCACGCGGCATATCCCTATTAAACAGGTCAGTTCCAGCCTGGACAGTGAGAGCGTATATAAGACTATCCTCCTGACGCATAATTCTATGAAGAGGCTGTTTGGTATCCGCAGCCCCCGGATATTGGTCTGCGGCTTGAATCCGCACGCCTCCGACAACGGGCTTTTAGGTAAG
>JAQTUY010000175.1 GCA_028707105.1 Candidatus Omnitrophota bacterium
CGGCGGAAGGCGGCCTTCCCAGGTTGGTCTGGATGCCGAAGGAATTAAAAGAAATATTGAGGGAAAAGTTAGAGAAGCGTTGTAAGGATATCGGGCAGGCTGACTTACTGGAAAAAATAGCGGATGAGACAGTGGCTACGTCGTCTGAGGAGCTGCTTGAGTATTTGAGCAAGGCCAAGCACCCGGCGTTGACGATGGAGCCGCTGATGTAAATTAATTCTTGACAACTTTGAGTTTTTCTTATATTCTAACAAACGAGATGACAAGCCCTTCCATTAAGACCATTAGTATAATGACTGCAGTATCAGCGAGTATCGTTTTTTGCGCTGTTGCTTTTTCATCTACAAATACAAGCACTTTCAAAGAGCAATCCCGGATATACCGCCAGCAGGGTTTAGAGGTCCAGAAGGAAGGCGACCTGGAAGGGGCGGCTAACTTATACCAAAAAGCTATACAGTTAGATCCCACGAACATCATCCCCTATAACGATTTGGGAGTAGTCTATGACTTAATGGGTATGCCGGACCTGGCTGAACAGGCTTACCTGCAGGCCCTGAAGATGAATCCCCGTTATTTGAATGTTTATTCTAACCTGGCGATGCTCTACGAAGCCAGGAAGGATTTTTCCCAGGCGGCATATTACTGGAATAGAAGGGCGATGCTGGGAGACCCCAAGGATCCCTGGACGCAGAATGCTAAGAAAAGGCTGGATGCCCTGACGTTCATGGTGCCGGAGCTCAAGCAGAAATTCATGGAGCAGGAATCCATTAATCTTATGCAGCAGGTCGAGCAGCAGAAGAAGGCTAAGATGGAACAGGATTTAAAGAGCGCGATACAGCATCTGGACCTGGCAAACAAGGCATTTAAAAGCGGCGATTACAGGAAAACTATAGAGGAAGCGCAATTAAGTTTATCATTTAATCCTAAGACGGAAGAAGCCAAGGCTTTAGTTGAGAAAGCCCAGCAGAAATTCGCTGAGATCGAAAAAGCCCGGATAAAGAAGGAGAACGGCCAGAAAATAGCAAAATATTATGAAAGCGGAATGCGCTATTATCAGCAGGATAACCTCCAGGCGGCTAAACAGGAATTCGACAAGATAGCTGAGCTTACCGCATCACCTCAAAACAAATAACTGACGTATTGTAACTCCTTTCACAGCGTTCAATGTTAACTATACCCATTAATCACGCCTCAATTTAATAATGCGCCCAATTTAGCCGATAATGGCAAGACCCAGGTTGTTTTTACTAGACGCCACCGCTTTTTGTTACCGCGCTTATTATGCTTTAGGAGAATTAGCCACTTCATACGGCCAGCCTACAAACGCGGTCTACGGCTTTGTGAATATTTTAAAAAAGATCCTAAAAAATGATAAGCCGCAATATCTTGGAATTTGTTTTGACGTTTCACGCGATACCTTCAGGCAGAAAAAATTCGCCGAATACAAGATAAACCGCCCCTCTATGCCGGAGGGCCTTTCCAGCCAGGTGCCTATAATAAAGGATATTATCTCGGCTTATCGTATCGCTTGTTTTGAGAAAGAGGGTTTTGAGGCTGACGACCTTATCGCTACACTGGCGAAGAAGGCGCAGGAAAACGGTTTTGACGTCCAGATCGTCAGCTCGGATAAGGATATCCTCCAGCTGGTCAATGAGCGCGTGTCGGTCTTCAGCCCCTATAAAGACACGGGGACTTTGTATAATATAGAAAAAGTCAAAGAGCGTTACGGGGTTGAACCGCGCCAGATAATCGAGATCCTGACCCTGATGGGGGATGCTACGGATAATATTCCCGGTATCAGCGGGATCGGCGAGAAGACAGCCGCGGACCTCATTCACACTTTTGGTTCGCTGGATAAGCTCCTTGAAAATCTGGATAAGGTAAAAGCGGAAAAGCTCAAGTCCACATTGAAAGATAATATCTCCAAGATAAGTCTTAACCGGGAGTTGGTGTCGTTAGACCATGATGTGGACATAGCCTTTGATCCGGAAAAGCTTAAGGTCCGCGAGCCTGATTACGCGGAGTTATACAGGATATTTAAAGAACTCGAGTTTAAAAAGATGCTCAAGGATCTTCCCGCTGTCGCGGGAACGCAGGATGATACGCCCGGCCTGGGCATGGTTGACGCGGCAGGCCTGAAGCTGGAAAAAGAGCTTGTTTTGTATTATCAGGATGGATTCTTCGCTTACGCGGGGGGAAAAGGTATAGCGCAGCTGGGATCTTCGCAGATAAAAGATATCTTCCCTTCATCCGGGATAAGTAAGTCAGGGCATGACCTCAAAAAATTAAAGACCAGGGCGGCGCGCCAGGAAGGTTGTGATCTGCAGGGTCTCGGCTTTGATACGATGATCGCCGCGTATTTGCTGAACCCTTCCAAGCCGGATTACGGCTTATGTGAAGTCGCCTGGGATTACCTGGGCTCCGCGATCGACCCTAGGAGGTTGACCCCGGAGGCATCCTGCGACCTGATATTTCGGCTCAGGCCGGTGCTGGAAGAGCGGCTTAAAGAGAAGAACCTGGCAAAACTTTTTACGGACCTTGAAATGCCGCTGGTCGAAGTGCTGGCGGATATGGAATTGGCGGGAGTCAAGATAGACCTTGGCCTTTTAAAACAGCTTTCCGTTGACATTGAGAAACAGCTGATAGGACTTATTGAAAAGATCTACGCGCTTGCCGGGGGAGTGCAGTTCAATATTAATTCTCCCAAGCAGCTGCGCCAGGTCTTGTTTGACGACCTGAAGCTGCCGATATTTAAAAAGACTAAAAGCGGGCCCTCCACCGATGAAGAGGTGCTGGAATCATTAGGCAAAAAGCACGAGATTGCCCGCGCGCTCCTGGAGTATCGCAAGCTTACCAAGATAAAGTCTACTTATGTCGATGCCTTTGGCCTGCTGCTTGACCAGAAAACAGGCAGGCTGCACGCGTCATTCAACCAGACCGGGACCGAAACCGGACGCCTGAGCTCATCCGATCCGAACCTGCAAAACATTCCGGTCAGGACCGAGATCGGCAAACAGGTGAGAAAGGCGGT